>NZ_JBDJLK010000025.1:0-69740 GCF_039673335.1 Pseudomonas sp. TWI929 | reverse complement strand
GGATGTTTCTGGATCACCGTCCAAGGCCAGGAAGGCCAAGGACGGTGAAGATTTCCAAAACCCGGTATCCGGTGGATCGTAAGGCTGCTCCGCTTAAGTGAACAGCATTACACCGAAAGGTGGGCCTTTTTTGCTCTCATTACGACAGCACCACCGGCCCTGCCAGTTTCAAACCACCCCATGCATAAAGAACTCAACCGGTACGCTGAAAAACTCAGCAAATCCCTTTATCTGGGCAACTGTCATCTTCCGCTTGTTATTCAAAATCTCTGAAACGGCGCTCTGGGTCGCTATCGCAGCAAGGTCCTTCTGCTTCACGCCTCTGTCCGCCAGCAAAAAGGCCAGCGCTTCAGCCTGACTGGCGAAGGGGACCAACACCGCCTCACTCTCGTACTCGTAGACACGATCAGCGACCATCTCCGCAAAGCGTGCCGCTGCGTGGCCTTCGCTGTCGGCATGAGCGTAGAGCTCATCGAGCAATGCCATGCGCGCCTGGAGCTCTACATCATCCTTGATCGGGTCATGGCAGGCGGCCAGAAGCTGGGCCATGGTTGCCATCTGGGCGTTCAGGCCATCCAGCATGGGTGAAATATTAGCGATGAAGGCATCTAGTCCATTGGCTTCGATTTTATCCCGCTTCATGGTTGTCACCTGTCGAATCGGTAGGTTTTGGGCAAGTGCCAGGCTGCTACCTGACATCGCTCTTGCACCACTTGTCGTACTCCGCGTGCGACAGAATGGCCTTGATATAGAGTGTGCCCGTTCGTGTGTTGAGCCATGCGATCAGACGGCATTCGTTTTTCTTGATATCAAATACATAGACATCAAGCGGCCCTTTTCGGCTGGTGGGCCTGAGTTTTGAACAAGGAATGCGGTCAACGTTCCAGCCAGAGGCGGTAGACCACGTATCCCTTAGCTGCTCAAAAGACTCGAAGCGCAACGTCGCCCTGTCAAAGGTCGTGAGCCACAGGCTCAGGGGGGCTTTCCACTGGGCGTGAGCTTCGATGGCTTTGGTAACCGCCGCTTTCGTTATCACTCGCATCGTGTTGTCTCGGCGTACCAAGGTGCCTACAAATTATTCCGGATCCAGATATCTGTCAAGCAGATATCTGGATCCGGAATACATGCCCTGCTATGGTCCGCCGAGATATTGATGTCGATCAAGCTGAATAGCGAGCCGAGGTATAGGTTGGGGACATAGTCGTGAGGGAAGCTGACCATGGCCAAGAATTTCCCCACCAACCCCAGCCACCCCGAGCGCATCTGCTGGGGATGCGACCTGTACTGCCCGGCCAAGTCATTGGCCTGTGGCAATGGGGCGAGTCGGACCATGCACCCGGTGGAACTGTTTGGTGAGGACTGGGACAGTTTCGAGGACCGGCTGGAGAAGCCGATTGAGCCAGGCCGAGCGGCTGAGCCCAAGTGAAAGGGGGCCGCTTTGCGCGGCCCCTTGTAGGAGCGGCTTTAGCCGCGAACACCGGCAAGGCCGGTGCCATTCACCGTGTCGCCTGCTTCGCGGGTAAACCCGCTCCTACAGGGACAGCGCAGGCCTTGAGCTTGCGCGATGCCTGGAGCGGCCTTGTGTCGCGATTGGGCTGCACAGCAGCCCCGGCATTTTCTGCATTTGCGCTGATATCCGGGGGCCGCTGCGCGGCCCATCGCGACGCAAGGCCGCTCCTACACTTGACCGCGCCCGGTTAGAACGCGGTGCTGACCGTCAGCGACAGGTTGCGCGGGTCGCCGTAGATTGCCCCGGCATAGAACCCGTACTGGGTGTAGTAGTGCTTGTCGAACAGGTTGTTGGCATTGACGCTGACGCTGGTGTCGTCGGTCAGCTGGTACTTGGCCATGGCATTCCAGATGGCATAACCGGACCAGTTCACGTCAGTGGCACCATTGCTCACGCCATTGGTGGGCTGGCCGGCGGGGCTGGAAATGGCGCGGATGTTGGTCTGCGCAGTCACGCCAGCACCCAGGGTCAGGCGATCGAGCGGGCCGCTCAGGCGGTAGGTGGTCGAGGCCTTGAACAGGTGCGACGGGTCGCTGCGGCCGTCGCTGTCGACGCGACGGAAGTGCAGGTAGGTATAGCCGGCGTACACGTTCCAGTTGGGGGTCAGGGCGCCGGCGACTTCCAGGTCGATACCGTCGGTTTCCTGGCCAGAGCCGGCCTTGTAGGCGTTGCCACCCGTTGGTGTGGTCAGGTCGCCGTCGAGCACGGCCTTGTTTTCCTGCTTGGTGCGGAAGTACGCCGCCGAGGCGTTCAGGCGGCCGTCGAACCACTCACCCTTGATGCCAGTCTCGTAACTTTGCCCGCGAATCGGCTCAACCTTGCTGCCGCTGCTAGTTTCAGATGTTTGCGGGGTGAAGATGTCGGTGTAGCTGGCATACAGCGAGTAGTTGTCGTTGAGGTCGTACACCGCGCCAAAGTATGGGGTGACGATGCCATTCTCTTCCTGGCTGGTACGTGCTCCGGCCACGCTGCGGGTGGTGGTCGAATAGTTGCTGGTGCGCACGCCGACGATCACCGACAGCGGGTCGGTAATGCTCAGGCGGGTGGCGGCGTACATGCCCTGCAGGCGGGTAGTGGTCTTGGTATGGCGGCCGGTGCGCGAGGCGATGATGGCGTAGTCGTCATCCACGCCATTGTGCCAGTTGGTTAGCGGGAAGCCGTTGTTGGCGCGGAACTGGCACCCCAGCGCAGGCGCGCTGGCCATGCCGTCGCCGACCATGGTGCAGGTGTATTCCGGCGACCAGCCCACGGTACGGCTGTCGTTGTAGCCAACCATCGCCTGGTGGCTGCGGCCAAACAACTGGAACGGGCCGGACAGGTCAATCTGCGCCGACTGCTGGGTGGTGTCGCTGGAGCTGTGCAGGCCGTTGAGCACGGCGCCGCTGCCGTCCTGGTCCCAGTAGCCGCCATAGCTGCCGCGCCCTGCCGAGTTGACCTTGGCCAGGCCGCGGTGGTTGAGGGCTTCGGTAGTGGCCTGTGCGGCTTTCAGGTCCAGGGCCCAGTCGTTGTCGAAGCGGTGCTCCAACGAGCCAAATGCAGTACGCGTGGTGTACTCGCCAAAACTCCAGCTGGGTACCACGTTGGTGCTGCGCGGCAGGTCGGTCTTGCTGCCATCGCGGTACCACAGCGGGATGTTCGCACCCCAGCCGCCACCAACCACCTTGTTGTACTCGTACTGGTAGCCGGCACCGAGGGTGGTGGCGTCGTCCAGATCGAACTCGAAATTGGCCAGCGCGGCGCGGGAGCGCTCGGACTGGTTGTCGCGGAACGAGTTGGCGTCCTGCTGGGTCATCACCAAGCGCGAGCGCAGGCGGCCATCCTCGGACAGCGGCAGGTTCAGGTCAGCGCCCAGGCGGCGCTTGTCCCAGCTGCCGTAGGTGGCGTAGGCACTGCCGCCAAAGGTTTTGCCCGGTGCCTTGCGGATCAGGTTGACCGTGGCCGAAGGGTCGCCGGTGCCGCCCAGCAGGCCGTTGGCGCCGCGCACGATATCGATGCGCTCGTACAGGTCCATGTTCAGCGCGTTGCCGCTGCCGCCGAAATCGGAGCCGCCCTGGGTTTGCAGGCCATCGACCTTCCAGTTGCTGATCGAGTAGCCACGGGCACGGTAGTCGGTACGCCCGCCCACCTCGGACTTGTTGGCCGTTACGCCCGGCGTGGTTTGCAGCGCCTGCTCAATGGTGTGGATGTCGCGATCATCCATCTGCTGGCGGGTGATGGTAGTGACCGACTGCGGCGTCTGCCGCGGCGTCAGGTCCAGGCCGGTGGAGCTGCGGGTGCTTTCGACCGTGTAGCCCAGCTGGCCGGCATCGTCGGCTGGCAGCAGGGCGCTGTCTTCGATCTGCGTGGCGTCCAGCTCCAGGGGTTTACCGTCGGCGGCCAGGGCGCCACCACTGATGGCGACGGCAACGAAGAAGGCCAGCGGGTTGAGGCCATTGCCGCCTCGGCTGATGGGGGTGAAGGCTTTCGGGGTGCGCATGAGGTTCATTTGGGAAGACTTCGTATTTGCAGATGATTTTTTGTTAGGATTCTAGGGATCGGCCCTCCGGGCTCCAGACCCGACATGTACGGGGATGTAATTGAACGTAACGAGCGCCACCGGCCCTCACCGAACAGGTGTTTTTTCTGCATGAGCACGACCCTGCTGGTTGTCGACGATGACGACGAGATCCGCGAACTTCTTTGTGATTACCTGACCGATGCTGGCTACACCGTGCTGGCAGCTGCCGACGGCGAGCAGATGCGCGAACAGCTGGTCCGGCACAAAGTGGACCTGGTGGTACTCGACCTGATGCTGCCTGGCGAAGACGGCCTGAGCCTGTGCCGCCATCTACAAACCACGCCTGGCCTGGCAGTGATCATGCTATCGGCCAAGGGCAGCACACTGGACCGCATCATCGGCCTGGAAGTGGGTGCCGACGACTATCTGGCCAAGCCTTTCGAGCCACGCGAACTGATTGCCCGGATCAAAGCCGTGCTACGCCGCCCACAACGCCTGGACACACCCGCCGAGTCACCTGCGCCGGCGGATGCCCTGTTGTTCGCCGGTTTCCGCCTGGAGCAGGCCAAGCGCCTGCTCACCCGCCCCGATGGCGAAACCCTGACCCTGCCGCGCTCCGACTACCGCGTACTGCGCGAACTGCTGGAGGCCAACAACCGGGTGGTGTCCCGCGACCAGCTGACCCGCAGTGCCTTCGGCCGCGACCACCTGCCCGACGACCGTTCGGTAGACATGTGCGTCAGCCGCCTGCGCCAGCACCTGCGCCGCGCGCCGGCGGGTGCCGCGCAAATCCTCACCATTCGCAACGAAGGCTATTTGCTGAGCATCGCCGACAACCAGGCCGAAGCCTGACATGCGCTGGCTTCGCCGGCTGTGGCCGCGCACCTTGTTTGGCCAGCTGCTGCTGATCATGGTAAGTGGCACGCTGGTGATCCAGTTGATGTCGAGCAGCATCTGGTTTGATGTGCGTTTCGCCCAGGTGCTTGAGGCGCCCATCCGGCTGATCGCCGCGCGCAGTGCACCGCTGATTGCCCAGGCCGCCTGCCACGCCGGCACGCTGCAGGCGCCAGCCCACTACCAGCTACGTTGCGCCGAAACCCTGCCCACGCCGGAGCATGACGAACGCCGTGGGCGCAGGCGTGTCGAGCTGTTGCTGCAACAGGCCCTGAAGTACGAACTGGGGCATGCCCAGGACGTGCGCCTGATGAAGGTGCAGCTTACGGATGAACAGGGCCGGCCAATCGTCTGGCGCAGCCTGTTCGGCTTGCGTACAGCCCAGGCACATATCCAGTTCGCGGTGCCGTTGGCCGAAGGCCACTGGTTGACCATCGATGGCCAGGAACTGCAGGGCTGGAGCGGCGAGTCGGCCTGGGTGCTGATCAGCGACTACCTGCTGCGGGTGTATGCGCTGCGCATTGTCGCGGTATTGCTGGTGTGCCTGATTGCCGTGCGCTTGTGCCTGCGCCCATTGCGGCGCCTGGCCGATGCCGCGCGCGGCCTGGGCGGCAATCTGGCGCAGCCGCCATTGGCGCTGGATGGCCCAGAGGAAGTGCGCCAGGCCGCCCAGGCGTTCAACGCCATGCAGCAGCGGCTGATTGCCATGGTCAACGACAAGGCCTACTTTCTCGCCGCCGTTTCCCACGACCTGCGCACCCCACTGACCCGCATGCGCCTGCGCCTGGAGCGCCTGCCCGACGACGAGCATCGCCAGCGCTTGCGGCAGAACATCACGCAGATGGACGACATGATCGGCCAGGTACTGGACTACCTGCGTGCGGGTGAACAGCAGAATTTGCAGCAGGTAGACCTGGACCGGCTGGTGGCACGCCAGTGCGCGGACCTGGCCACTGCCGAAGAACCATTGCCGGTGCTAGGCCAGGCAGGCAGCCTGCGAGCCGATGCCCTGTTGTTGCAGCGCTGCCTGCAAAACTTGCTGGTCAATGCGCTGCGCTATGCCAAGGATGTTTCGGTCACCCTGGAACGGGCGACCACGGGGGTGTTCATCCATATCGACGACCGCGGGCCGGGGATTGCGCCGGGCTTGCTGGCAACCATTACCGACCCGTTCGTGCGTGGTGAGGGGTCGCGCAACCAGGCTTCTGGCGGGTATGGGTTGGGGTTGAGTATCGCCCAGCGGATTGCCACCAGCCATGGCGGTGAGCTGATGCTGTCGAACCGCGAAGGGGGTGGGTTGCGGGTTAGCGTGTTGTTGCCCCGTTAACGTTCCTGTGAACGCGGCCTTTTGTGGGAGCGGCCTCAAGCCATGTGTAGCACCTCACATTCAGGTAACAGTCTTTTACCGATTACCCAGGTTTTCCCCTCCCCGCCTTTGCCTATCCTATGCCCGGTCATCCTGCCTGCGATGGACCCATGAAACACTCTCTACCCAGCCGCTACGCCTGCCTCGTGCTCTGCCTTGTGTTCACCTTCGCCAGCCTGCCGCTGCTGCCCCAGCATGCCTGGCTATGGCCGCTGACGCTGATCACCGCGCTGCTCAGCCTGGTCGGCCTCAACGACCTGCGTCAAAGCCACCACGCGGTGCGCCGCAACTACCCGATCCTGGGCAACATCCGCTACCTGATCGAAACCATTCGCCCGGAAATTCGCCAGTACCTGATCGAAGGCGACGACGACAAGCTGCCGTTCTCCCGTTCGCAGCGCTCGTTAGTCTACGCCCGCGCCAAGAACGAAAGCGCCGAGAAAGCCTTCGGTACGCTCAACGATGCCTACAAGCCCGGCTTCGAGTTCATCAGCCATTCGATGCTGCCGGTCGCCACGCCAGACCCGGCATCGTTCCGCATCGCCATCGGTGGGCCTCAGTGCCGCCTGCCCTACTCGGCCTCGATCTTCAACATTTCGGCCATGAGCTTCGGCGCCCTCAGCGCCAACGCCATCGCAGCGCTCAACCGTGGTGCACGCATGGGCCGCTTTGCCCATGACACCGGCGAAGGCAGCATCAGCCCGTACCACCGCGAACACGGCGGCGACCTGATCTGGGAGATCGGCAGTGGCTACTTCGGTTGCCGCACCGAAGAGGGTCGCTTCGACCCGCAGCGCTTTGCCGAGCAAGCGCGCTCGCCGCAAGTGAAGATGATCGAGATCAAGCTCAGCCAGGGCGCCAAGCCGGGCCACGGCGGTATTCTGCCGGGGCACAAGGTAAGCCCTGAAATTGCCCAAACCCGTGGCGTACGCGTGGGTGAGGACTGCATCTCCCCGGCAGCGCACAGCGCTTTCCGCACGCCGGTCGAGTTGCTGCACTTCGTTGCCAGCCTGCGCGAACTGTCGGGCGGCAAGCCGGTGGGCTTCAAGTTCTGCCTGGGCCACCCATGGGAGTTCATGGGCATTGCCAAGGCCATGCTGGCCACCGGCATTACCCCGGACTTCATCGTGGTCGATGGCAAGGAGGGCGGCACCGGCGCCGCGCCACGCGAGTTCAGCGACAACATGGGCGTGCCGATGCGTGAAGGCTTGATGTTTGTGCACAACACCCTGGTCGGCCTGAACCTGCGCTCCAGCATCCGCATTGGCGCAGCGGGCAAGATCGTCAGTGCCTTCGACATTGCCAGCGTACTGGCCATCGGCGCTGACTGGGTCAACTCGGCACGCGGCTTCATGTTCGCCATTGGCTGCATCCAGTCACAGAGCTGCCACACCAACAAATGCCCGACCGGCGTGGCCACGCAAGACCCATTGCGCCAGCGCGCCCTGGTGGTGCCAGACAAGGCCGAGCGAGTAGCCAGCTTCCACCGCAATACGCTGCACACCCTGGCCGAGATGCTGGCCGCTGCGGGCCTTGAGCACCCTTCCGAGCTAAAGCCCAAGCACCTGGCACGACGTATCAGCCCTAGCGAAATCGGCTTGTTTTCGGACCTGCACACATTCCTCAAGCCCGGCGAGTTGCTCAGTGGCTCGATTGAAAGCGAGTTTTATGCGCGGATGTGGCGGATGGCGCGTAGCGACAGTTTTGCGCCGGAGACAGAGGCTGCACCGACAAAGGCGGCAGTACCCCGAAAAGAAGTGGAACCTGCATAGGGCCTCATCGCCGGCAAGCAAGCTCCCACAGGTACATCACAAGGCCAGAAGCCTGCGTAATTCCTGTGGGAGCGGCCTTGCGTCGCGATGGGCTGCAAAGCAGCCCCCTAGGCCTTCAGATCAGAATCAGAAGATGCTGATCGGGTACTCGACGAATACGCGGACTTCGTTGCCGTCGTCGTTGTAACCGTTCTGCTGCACGGCGTTGTTGGTACGCACGAACGAGCTACGCAGCTTGATCGACAGGTCCTTGGCCGGGCCGTCCTGCACCACGTAACGGATCTGGTTGAAGATCTCGCGCTCTTTACCTTCACCGAAGCCCTGCGGGTTGGCGACGTTGCGGGTGTTGATGTTGTCACCCACCACGTAGGCCAGCTTGTAGGTCAGGCCCGGAATGCCATAGGCACCGAAGTCCAGGCCGTAGCCCAGCTGCCAGGAGCGCTCGTCTTCGGCGTTGAAGTCGGACCAGTACGAGTTGGCCAGGTAGATGGTCGAACCACCGTCACCCACGCCGCCGGCGTTCTGGTAGAAGCCGTAGTTGTAGCCAGTGCTGCCGGTGCTGCGCTGGTGGGCGATGGTGAACGAGTGCGCACCGTACGCGTAGGTGGCTGCCAGGCTCCAGATGGTGTTGGAGTCGCCGTTCAGGCCAGCAGCTTGTACGTACTTGTCGTCGATGTCCGACTTGTAGCCGTTGAAGTCCAGGGTCAGGGACTGCTCGCTGGCGATCGGGAAGACGTAGTTCAAGCCCAGGTAGTGCTTCTTCATCACGTCTTCGTTGTCGGCGGTGTACAGCGAAGCGGTGAAGTTGTCGGTGAACTTGTAGCTACCGCCGAAGACGTTGATCGACTTCAGGCCACCACTGTCACGGCCCTCGGCGCTCTTACGCGCTTCCTGGGTGAAGCGGCCGGCGTTCAGCTCCAGGCCCGCGATCTCTTTCGAGGTCAGCAAGGTACCGGTGAAGCTTTCTGGCAGCAGGCGCGCGTCGTCGTACTGCAGCACTGGCAGTGCCGGCATCTGGTCACCGTACTTCAGCACGGTGTTGGAGATGCGGAATTTCACTGCAGCGCCACCACGGGCCAGGTTGTGCGGCGAGCTGGCGTTGCCTTCGGCGTTGGTGGTTTCGTGCGGTTTGAAGAAGTCGACGCCGCCACCACCGTTGTGGCCTTTGCCGCCATCAAGGCGCAGGGCGTACAGGCCGAATGCGTCGACGCCGACGCCGACGGTGCCCTGGGTGAAACCGGAGGAGAAGTTGCCGATGACTGCCTGGCCCCATTCGATCTGGTCGTCGGTGCCGTGCTTCTTGTCACGGTTGATGTAGGCGTTGCGCAGAAGGACGTTGGCGTGGCTGTCTTCGATGAAGCCCTTGCTGTCGGCCTGGTCATTGGCCTGTGCCTGGGTCGCGGCGATCATCGCCAGGGCGACCAGGCTGATCCTGGTTTTCAACATGTTGTTTTCCTTATTTCTTAATCAAAAACGCTCTGCAATATGACGCCAGGAACCAACGCCCCTTCGTAGGTTCGACGCTATGCGGATCCAGACTGGAAGGCCCTACCGGTAAATGCGCGGCGGCCCTTGGCAGCAGCATGGCCAAGGTCTTGGCCAGCTGGCGTTGGCCGAATCCTAGCCGTGTGCGGTTACAAATGTCAAAAAGTCGTGAAATGCAGGTTGATATAACCAAAATCAACGGTGGGTCTGGGGCATTTCCATGCATGTTTGCGCTATCGGCGGATATTTTGTCTTTTGTCCGATTTGTCATCTTGACCAACCCGACAAATCTTCCCGGGCGGCACTACACGGAAGGCGTAGTTACAAAGTGATACATATGTAAAGACAACCCTTTACAAATACCCAAGCAAAAGCAAATAGCAAGCATTACCATCCGCATCTATTTTTCACCTGCCCGGTCCGGATGTGCCCATGCTTGTACCCTGCCGCCTTTCACCCCTGACGCTTGGCTTGTCGCTGCTGTTCAGCGCCAGCCTGGCCAGTGCCGCCACCACCACCCTGCCCGAACTGTCGGTCACCGCCGACAGCGAGCGCGAAAAGGACAACCCACGGGTCAAGGAGGTGAGCACCGCCACGCGTACCTCGACGCCGGTGCGTTATGTACCGCAGGCCATCGACACGGTGAAGACCGCCAATGTGCTGGATTACGGCAGCAACACCCTGGGCAAGGCGCTGGAGGGCATCCCCAACGTCAGCAGCGGTGCCGACACCCGCTTCGACAGCGTGCGCATCCGCGGCTTCGAGGCCAGCAACGATTTCTACCTGGACGGCATTCGTGACGACAGCCAGTACATCCGCGACCTGCACAACATCGAGCGGGTCGAGGTGCTGAAGGGGCCGGCGGCGGTGCTGTACGGCCGTGGCAGCCAAGGCGGTATCGTCAACCGGGTCAGCAAGGCGCCGGAGCCTGGCCGCCGCTCGACCCTCGAGGCGCAGGCCGGCAGCGAAGACCTGCGCAGCCTGTATGCCGACCTCAGTGCCGACCCCAGCGACACCGTCAGCCTGCGCCTGAACATGGGCAACCAGGACAACAACAGCTTCCGCGACGGCATCGATGGCAGCCGCCAGTTGTTCGCCCCGTCGATCAGCTGGCAGATCAACCCCGACCTGAACTGGCTGGTGCAATACGAATACAGCCGCTACAACCGCACCCCGGACCGGGGCATCCCCGGGGTCAACGGCCGCCCAGCCGACGTCAGCCGCAGCACTACCTACGGCGACAGCCACCGCGACTATATCGACGACCGCGCGCAGTCACTGCGTTCGCGCCTGAACTACCAGCTGAACGAAACCTGGCAGCTGCGCCATACCCTGGGCCTGTTCAAACTCGACAGCGAGTTCGACAACACCTACGTCACAGCCTACAACGCCAGCACCAATACCTTGACCCGTCAGCGCTGGCAGCAAGACCTGAACACCCGCAACCTGTTCAACAACCTGGAGGCCGAAGGCGACTTCGACACCCTGGGCCTGGAGCACAAGCTGCTGGTGGGCCTGGAGTTTGGCAACCAGAAGCGTGACCCGGTGCTGTACAGCGCTGGTAACCAGACTTTGCCGGGCCTGAGCCAACCCGGCCGCGACCAGCAGCACCCGGGCAAACTGACGCTGTCGAGTGACAACCACACCGTGGTCGATAGCCGTGGCCTTTACCTGCAGGACCAGATCCGCCTTAACGATCAATGGCAGATCCTTGCCGGTGTCCGCTTCGACCAGTTCGAAGTGGAAACCACCAACAAGGACAACCTGACCGAACCGCAGGACAGCAACAGCACCAGCCCACGCCTGGGTGTGGTCTACACACCGTGGCGTGACCATTCGTTCTATGCCTCGTGGAGCAAAACCTTCTCGCCGGTTGGTGGTGGCCTGATCGGCATCACCCCGGGCGCACCGGGCAACACCAATGAAACCAAGCCAGAGGAAACCCGGCAGAAGGAAATCGGGGTGAAGAGCGACTGGCTCGACCAGCGCCTGACCACCACCCTCGCCATCTATGAGCTGGAGCTGTACAACCGCCGTACGCGCGACCCGAACGACCCGACAATCACCGTGCTCAGCGGCTTGCAGCGTTCGCGTGGCATTGAGCTGACGGCCACCGGCAACATCGTTGGCAACTGGTATGTACGCGGCGGCATCGGCTTGCAGGATGCAACCATCGTCAAGGACAACAACGGCCAGGAAGGCAACCGCATCAATGACGTGGCCAAGCGCAACGGCAGCCTGTTCGTTACCTGGAAGCCAGAGCTTGGCTGGTACGCCGAAACCGGCCTGACGCTGGTGGGGGAGCGTTACGCGGACAACCAGAACACCACGGTGTTGCCGGGGTATGGCCGTTGGGATGCGCTGGCGGGGTACCGTACGCATGACTGGGATGTGCGGGCAGCGTTGAGCAACATTGCCGACAAGACCTACTACAGCTCGGCGACCAGTGCGGCGCAGATCCAGGTAGGGGACCCGCGTAGCCTGGTGGTGACAGGCAGTTACAGTTTCTGATCTTCGTTGCCTGTGCCGGCCTCTTCGCGGCTAAAGCCGCTCCTACAGGGACTCCACACATACCTGTAGGAGCGGGTTCACCCGCGAAGAGGCCGGTACAGGTGAAACAAGTTCGATCAGTGCCACACCGCCATCAACGCCTGCATCTCTGCTTCGCTGATTAGCCCTTGGGGGTAGCGTCCGGCAAGCAGACGTCGTGGGTCGGTCGTCCTGACCCTGATGCTTCCATGGTGTTTCAACCACGCCGCAACAAGCCTGAGCGATGGATGATTCACTGCCGATGGGCGCAAAGCCGACTCACTTGCTGCGTTCATTTCTACACGTACTCCCTAGCCCGTGAGCGGCAAATTTACGTAAGTATTGTTACAGAACCGAGAGCGCGGCCTGGCCGAGCTATCTACTTGAAAAACAATACAAAACATATGCCATCATTGGCTGCCGGATGTCGCCCGAAAAAAAGGCCCGTCACATGACGGGCCTTGTTCATCTTGCAGGCATTCAGCGTTTGACCGGCGCCGGCTGCTGCTGGGTCAGGCAGTGGATGTTGCCACCACCCAGCAACAACTCGCGGCCTGGGATCATCACCACCTCGTGGTCGGGGAAGATCTTCGCCAGGATCGCTCTGGCTTCGGCATCTGCCGGGTCGTCGAAGCTTGGCGCAATGATGCCGCCGTTGACGATCAGGAAGTTAACGTACGAGCCAGCCAGGCGCACCGACGGGTCGCGCTCCTGGCTGCCGGCCACCTGATCGACACCGGCACACTCTTCGGCGGTGGCGAACAATGGGCCCGGGATCGGCATCTTGTGCACGATGAACTCACGGCCCTTGGCGTCACGGGTGTTCTTCAACACCTCCATGGCTGCATGGCAACGCGCATAGTTGGGGTCGTTGGAATCATCGGTCCAGGCCAGTAACACTTCACCCGGGCGCACGTAACAGCAGAAGTTGTCGACGTGGCCGTCGGTTTCATCGTTGTACAGGCCATCCGGCAGCCACACCACGGTATCGACCGCCAGCTGGTCGCGCAGCACCGCTTCGATCTGCTCGCGGTTCAGGTGCGGGTTGCGGTTGCGGTTGAGCAGGCATTCCTCAGTGGTGATCACGGTGCCTTCACCGTCGACGTGGATCGAGCCGCCCTCAAGGACGAAACCTTCGGTGTGGTAGCGCTGGCAGCGCTCCATTTCCAGGACCTTGGCCGCCAGCTCCTCGTCGCGGTTCCACGGCGCGTACAGGCCGCCATCGAAGCCGCCCCAGGCATTGAAGCCCCAGTCCACGCCCCGCACTTCACCCTGGTCGTTGATGACGAAGGTCGGGCCGGTGTCGCGTACCCAGGCGTCGTCGTTGCTGATCTCGACCACGCGAATGTTCGGCTGGTCGAGCTGGCGCCGGGCGTTTTCGTACTGGCCAGCAGAGGCTGCAACGGTAACCGGCTCGAAACGGGCAATGGCCTTGGCCAGGGTCACATGGGCAGCCTGCGCCGGCTTGCCGCCCAGGCGCCAGTTGTCTGGGCGCTCCGGCCAGACCATCCATACCTGGGTTTGCGCGGCCCACTCGGCAGGCATGTGGAAACCATCGGCACGGGGCGTGGAGTTGAGGGTTTTCATGGGTGACCTCTGTGATGGCCCTGAGCGGGAGTGTGCTGGGGCGTTTGTCATTTTATAACCGATATATGTCGGCATTTAAAGCCCGTCAATCGGGGAAACCTTGCGATTTTCTCACAATAAAATCGATAACAATCGAATAACTAAAGCCCTTGTCTGGTGCCAAGAACGGTCTGGCGTCTACCATAGCCACACCTTATGCATCCTGTTACAGCTCCACGCGGAATTTTCCTGCAGGGCCGACTAGGGTCATTACTTGAGCAACAGGCTAGCGAGCCGCTATGAACATCATCCCTACCGCAATCCCTGAAGTACTGATCATCGAGCCGAAGGTTTTCGGTGACAGCCGTGGTTTTTTCTTCGAGGCATTCAATGCGCGTGAGTTCGCGCGGCAAACCGGCGTGAAGGCCGAGTTCGTCCAGGACAACCACTCGCGTTCCATCAAGGGTGTGCTGCGTGGGCTGCACTATCAGGTGGTAAACACCCAGGGCAAGCTGGTGCGCGTGATACAGGGCGAAATCCGCGATATCGCTGTAGATGTACGCAAAAGCTCGCCAACGTTCGGCCAGTGGGTCGCGGTGCACCTGTCGGCCGACAACCATCGCCAGCTGTGGGTGCCACCCGGTTTCGCCCATGGCTTTGCGGTGATGAGCGAATCGGCCGAGTTCCTCTACAAGACCACCGACTACTACAACCCTGGCGCCGACCGCTGTATCCGCTGGGACGACCCGCAACTGGCCATCGACTGGGGGCTGCAGCAGCCACCGGTGCTGTCGGACAAGGACAAGATCGGCCTGCCGCTGGCAGAGGCGGAACTGCTGCCTTAACTAGCGCATAATTGCGTCAGACTTTTCTGGCGCATTTACGTGATGATTGCAAAACCCACGCCCCCACGCCGTCCCCGCTGGCGCAGCCTGGCCCTGTTGGCACTGTGCCTGGCCCCGTTACTGTGGCCCCTGCATCACTTGGCCGAACGCTACTACCAGCAGGAGCTGGCCTCGCAGAACCGTCAAACCCTCGACCTGTACGTCGCCAACCTGCTCGGCACCCTGCACCGCTACGAGACCTTGCCGCAGATCCTCGGCGACCTGCCCGCGCTGCGTGGCGTGCTGGCCGACCCGTTTCGCCTGGAAGCGGTGACCAACGCCAACCGCCTGCTCAAGGACATCGTCCAGCAGACCGGTGCCGAGGTGATGTACCTGATGGACGTCAGCGGCAACACCCTGGCCGCCTCCAACTGGGACAAGCACGACAGCTTCGTCGGGCGCAATTTCGCCTTCCGCCCCTACTTCAACGAAGCCATGGCCGGCCATCTGGGGCGCTTCTTCGGCCAGGGCACCACCTCGGCCAAGCGCGGCTACTTCTTTGCCGCCGCCGTGCACGACCGCGAGCGGATCGTCGGAGTGCTGGTGGTCAAAGTCGACCTCGACCACACCGAAACCCTGTGGGGGAGTACCCCCGAACAGCTGCTGCTGACCGATCACAATGGCGTGGTCATCCTCACCTCGCGCCCGGACTGGCGCTTCCGTGCCACCCGTGTACTGACCGAGGCCGAACGCCAGGCGATCATCGCCATCCAGCCCTATCCGACCCAGGCCCCGCAACCGCTGCTGCTCAACCCGGATGCCTGGCTCACCCAGACCCGCGACATCAAGGAAACCGGCTGGCAGGTCAGCATCCTCGCCCCGCGCATTTTGGTCGACCGCTCGGTACAGACGGTGATGGCCATCGGCGCCGGCACCTTGCTGGTGCTGATGCTGCTGGCCGGCCTGGTGATGCAGCGGCGCCGCCACTACATCGATCGCATCGACTTCGAGGCGCGTGGCCGCCAGGAGCTGGAAAAGCGCGTGGCCGAACGCACCGCCGACCTCGAAGGCCTGAACACCCGCCTAAAGCACGCCGTGCTGGAGCGCGAGAATGCCCAGCAGGAGGCGGTGCGTGCCCAGGACGAACTGGTGCAGGCCGGCAAGCTGTCGGTGCTCGGCACCATGTCGGCCAGCATCAGCCACGAGCTCAACCAGCCATTGGCAGCCATCCGCAGCTATGCGGAAAACGCCGAGATCCTGCTTGATCATCAGCGCACCGAAGACGCCCGCGGCAACCTCAAGCTGATCGGCGAGCTGACCGGGCGCATGGCCTCGATCATCGCCCACCTGCGCGCCTTCGCCCGCCGTGATCGCCACGCCCCGGAGAGCGTAGCCCTGCAACCAGCCCTGGACGATGCCCTGGCGCTGCTGGCCAAGCGCCGCCGGGCAATGGCCGTGGAGCTGATCCGCGACCTGCCGGAAGCCACCTTGTGGGTACAGGCCGGCGAAACCCGCCTGCGTCAGGTGCTGGGCAACCTGCTGGCCAATGCCCTCGACGCCCTGACTGAAAAAGCCAACCCGCGCCGCCTGTGGCTAAGTGCCGAGCAACGCGATGACTGCGTCTACCTGTACATCCGCGACAACGGCCCGGGCTTCAGCCGCCAGGCCCTTGAGCACGCCAAGGAGCCGTTTTTCACCACCAAGACCCGCACCCAGGGCTTGGGCCTGGGGCTGGCCATCTGCGAAAGCCTGATGCGCGCCCTGGGCGGTGAACTGCTGCTGGCCAACCACCCGGAAGGTGGCGCCCTGCTGACCCTGCAGCTGCGTGTGGCCGCGCCTGGCGCTACTTTGCCCAATTCGGAGGACCCCTCGGCATGACCACCGAGACACTGATCGACAGCCGAGCCCAGGTCATCCTGGTGGACGATGACCCGCACCTGCGCCAAGCCCTGAGCCAGACCCTGGACCTGGCCGGCCTCAAGGTGGTCGCCCTGGCCGACGCCCAAGGCCTGGCCGAACGCATCGAGGCCGACTGGCCCGGCGTGGTAGTCAGCGACATCCGCATGCCCGGTATCGATGGCCTGCAACTGTTGGAGCAACTGCATGCACGCGACAGCGAGCTGCCGGTGCTTCTGATCACCGGCCACGGCGATGTGCCACTGGCGGTGCAAGCGATGCGTGCCGGGGCTTATGACTTCCTGGAAAAACCCTTTGCCACCGACGCCCTGCTCGACAGCGTACGCCGCGCCCTGGCCCTGCGCCGCCTGGTGCTGGACAACCGCAGCCTGCGCCTGGCCCTGAGCGACCGCCAGCAGCTGGCCACCCGCCTGGTTGGCCAGTCCCCGGCCATGCAGCGCCTGCGCGAGCAGATCGGCGCCCTGGCTGGCACCCGCGCCGACGTGCTGATCCTGGGTGAGACCGGGGCCGGTAAAGAAGTAGTGGCCCGTGCCCTGCATGACCTGTCCAGCCGCCGCGACGGGCCGTTCGTGGCGATCAACGCCGGTGCACTGGCCGAGTCGGTGGTCGAAAGCGAGCTGTTTGGCCATGAACCCGGCGCGTTCACCGGCGCGCAAAAGCGCCGCATCGGCAAGTTCGAGTTCGCCAACGGTGGCACGCTGTTCCTCGACGAGATAGAGAGCATGAGCCTGGACGTACAGGTGAAACTGCTGCGCATGCTGCAGGAGCGGGTGGTCGAACGCTTGGGCGGCAACCAGCTGATCCCGCTGGATATCCGCATCATTGCCGCGACCAAGGAAGACCTGCGCCAGTCCGCCGACCAAGGGCGCTTCCGCGCCGACCTGTACTACCGCCTGAACGTGGCGCCGCTGCGTATTCCGCCGTTGCGCGAACGCGGCGACGACATCCTGGTGCTGTTCCAGCACTTCGCCGACGCCGCCAGCCAGCGCCACGGCCTGCCGCCGCACGCCCTGCAGCCAGCCCAACGGGCCCTGCTGCTGCGCCACGACTGGCCAGGTAATGTACGCGAGCTGCAGAACGCCGCCGAGCGCTTCGCCCTCGGCCTGGAGCTGGCCCTGGACGGCCAGGTGCCACCGGCGGCGGCACCTGCAGCGCCAATGCTGAGCGGCAACCTCAGCGAACAGGTCGAGCAGTTCGAACGCTCGCTGATCGCTGCCGAGCTGGCCCAGCCACACAGTTCCATGCGCAGCCTGGCCGAAGCGCTAGGTATCCCCCGCAAGACCCTGCACGACAAGCTGCGCAAGCACGGCTTGAGTTTCGACGGCGGTAGCGGCGGGCATGATGACCAAGAGGACAACCGTTGATGAGCACCGATAGCCAGTACCTGCAGTCCGTACTGCACAGCGACATCCCCCTGACCCGGGAAATGGGCCTGGAAGTGGTCGACTGGCAGCAGCACACCTTGCGCCTGCAACTGCCACTGGCGGCCAACGTCAACCACAAGAGCACCATGTTCGGTGGCAGCTTGTACTGCGCTGCGGTGCTGGTGGGTTGGGGCTGGCTGCACCTGCGCCTGCGCGAGTTGGGGATTGATGACGGGCATATCGTCATCCAGGAAGGGCAGATCAGTTATCCGCTGCCAGTTACCGGGGCAGCGGTGGCCCGCTGTGCGGCGCCGGACGAGAAAACCTGGGAGCGGTTCCTGACCATGTACCAGCGCCGTGGGCGGGCGCGGTTAACGTTGGAGACCACGGTGAGCAATGCCGGGAGTGACGAGCCGGCTGTGAAGTTCAGCGGCCAGTACGTCCTGCACCGCTGACACGCAGCAACCACTGTGGTGTATGGCACCGGCTCCGCCGGTGTTCGCGGCTAAAGCCGCTCCCACAGGATCGTGCCAAGGCAGCTAGATCAACTTCAGGAATTCCTGGCGCCATGCAGCATTTGCCGGCAGCGCCAGGAAATACGGGTTAAGCAACGACTCCCGCGGCGGATAGCGGAAGGGCAAGCGATCCAGCCCGATCACCTCGCCACCGGCCCCTTCCACTACGCCTTGCGCCGCAGCAGTATCCCACTGCGAAGTCGGCGCCAGGCGCGGATAGCAATCGGCGCTACCTTCAGCCAGTAGGCAAAACTTCAACGAGCTGCCGATATTGGCCAGCTCCAGCTCACCCACCGCAGCCCCCAGCCCTGCCAACAGCGCTTCCTGCTCCGGGCTGGAGTGTCGCCGGCTGGCCACCACGGTAAAACGCCCCCCCGCCGGCGGCGCGTTGCGCACCTGGATCGCTTGGGCAGCCTCACCCGCCTCCGCACGCCAGGCACCCAAACCACGGCCGCCGAAGTAGCAGCGCCCGTTGGTTGGCATCGACACCACGCCAAACACCACCTCGCCGTTTTCGACCAAAGCGATGTTGACCGTGAATTCTTCGCTGCCAGCAATGAATTCCTTGGTGCCATCCAGCGGGTCGACCAGCCACCAGCGGCTCCAGCCCTGGCGCTCGGCCAGCGCAATGTTGCAGTCCTCTTCGGACAGCACCGGAATCTGCGGCGCTAGCGCCAGCAAGCCATCGGCAATCACCCGGTGCGCCGCCAGGTCGGCGGCGGTGACCGGCGAATCATCAGCCTTGTTGGTCACGGCCACATCGGCGCGCCAGAACGGCAGGATCGCCTCGCCAGCGGTAAGGGCCAGCTTGACCACTTGGTGCATCAGTTGCAGGTCGTTCATAGCTCCAGCAGCCCCCGCTGAATCAGCAGGTCACGCGCCAGGTACAGCGCTGCCAGGGCGCGCCCCTCGGTGAACTGCGGGTGCATGGCTAACGCCGCCAACTCGCGCAGGTTGACCTTGTCGACCCGCATTGGCTCCGGTTCGTCGCCTTCCAGGCGCTCTTCGTACAGGTCGCTGGCCAGTACTACCTGGATCTTCTGGCTCATGTAGCCCGGCGACAGCGACAGCTCGGTCAGGTGCTCCAGTTGGCGCGCGCCAAAGCCGGCTTCTTCCTTGAGCTCCCGGTCGGCTGCCGCCAGCACATCCTCGCCCGGCTCGATCAGGCCCTTGGGCAACGACAACTCGTATTCATCGGTGCCGCCGCAGTATTCCTCCACCAGCACAGCGTGCTCGGCATCGAGCATGGCCACGATCATCACCGCACCGTAGCCATTGCCCCGGCCCACCAGACGCTCGTAGGTGCGCTCGCTGCCATTGCTGAAGCGCAATTGCACGGCTTCGACGCGAAACAGGCGGCTGCTGGCGACGATTTCGCGGCTGAGGACGGTGGGTTTCTGGCGCATGGGGCGGCTCCTTGGCGTGAACGGGTTACTATACCGTGGCTTGCCGACTGAACGAGAGTTTCCCATGCCTGTTCTTCCCTGGTCTGCCATCGATACCGTCCTGCTGGACATGGATGGCACCCTGCTCGACCTGCATTACGACAACCGCTTCTGGCTGGACCACCTGCCCCAGCGCTATGCCGAGCTGCACGGGGTGAGCCGGGCCATGGCGGAAATGGAGCTGCAGCCGCTGTTCGAGCGCAATGCCGGCACGCTGAACTGGTATTGCCTGGACTTCTGGAGCCGCGAGCTGCGCCTGCCGATCCGCGAGCTGAAGCGGGAAATCGCCGACCTGATCGCCTTGCGCCCCGATGCCGACACTTTCCTGGCAGCGATCCGCCAGGCGGGCAAGCGCGTGGTGATGATCACCAATGCCCACCGGGACTCGCTGTCGCTGAAGCTGGAGCGGGTGGAGCTGGCGCCATATTTCGAGCGGCTGATCAGCTCGCATGACTATGGCTACCCGAAGGAAAGCCCGCAGTTCTGGGATGCCTTGCAGGCGGATATCGGCTTTGAGCCGGGGCGCAGCCTGTTCATCGATGACACCCTGGCGATACTGCGCAGTGCGCGGCGGTTTGGTGTGGGGCATTTGCTGGCGGTGCGCCAGCCAGATAGCCAGGCACAGCCGCGCGATACCGAGGAGTTTGCCGCGGTCGAGGATTACCGGGATTTACTGGTTGGCCTGTGAGGGCCTCTTCGCGGGTAAACCCGCTCCCACAGGGACTGCACCAGCCTTGAATATGGTGCAGAACATGTGGGAGCGGGTTTACCCGCGAAAGGGCCGGTACAGGCTGAAAAGATCAGTCAGGTATACGCAGCACCTGCCCCGGGTAGATCTTGTCCGGGTGCTTGAGCATCGGTTTGTTGGCCTCGAAGATCTTGTTGTACTGGTTGGCATTGCCATACACGACTACGGAGATGGCCGACAGGGTGTCGCCCTTCTTCACGGTAACGAACCTTGCCGCCGCCACCACCGGCCCGGTCACGGTGATCTGGTCCTCGACACTCGCCACACCGTTGATGTTACCCGCCGCCAGAATGATCTTCTCCTTCTCTTCCTGGCTGGCCACCTCACCCTTGAGGATGATCTTGTCACCCTCTACAGTGGCGGAGATGTTCGGGTTGCCCAGGCCGACACTTTCCACGTGTTTCTTCAGTTGCTCTTCGGCATTGGCATTACCGGGGGTCAGCAGGTCGATCAACTTCTCGCCGGCTTCTTTCACGAAACTGAACAAGCTCATAGCACTCTCCTTGTTGACGAAACCTCGGACTCAGCAGTCTAGGCCAGCTTTTCCCCTACCGCCCCCATGCGACCAATCGACGCGGTCTATCAAGGCATAGACCCTAGCGATTAGACGCCGCCGGCCCGCAAGCCTAGGCTTGTGCTATCACAAAGCCGCCGAATGAACAGCCTGCCCCGATGAACAGCAAACCTCCGGTCTGCGCGGCCTCATCGCCCTTGTCCATGCCCGCCGCCAGCAACACCTACGATTACGTCCAGCTCAGCGACGGCAAACGCGACAGCACGCCGCTGGCCGAGGAAGTGGCCCTGGCCATTGCCTACAACGGCCTCAACCAGGCAGTGATGCTGGTCAGCCCCACCGACCTGGAAGACTTTGCCGTCGGCTTCAGCGTCGGCAGCGGCATTGTCGAAGGCACGGCAGAAATCTACGACCTGAAGCTTTCCGGCAGTGGTTCGGCGATGTATGCCGACCTGGAAATTTCCAGCCGGGCGTTCTGGAACCTGAAAAACCAGCGCCGCCAACTGGCCGGAACCAGCGGTTGCGGCCTGTGTGGGGTCGAGGCCCTGGAGCAGGCACTGCCAGAACTGGCCGAGCTGCCTGGTGCGCCCCTGCCTCCGGCTCAGTGGCTGGTCGGCCTGCGTGAGCGTATCGATGCCTTCCAGCCGCTGGGCCAGCATTGTGGCGCAGTGCATGCGGCGCTGTTCATGGACCGCCATGGCCAGTTGCTGCTCGGCCGCGAAGATATCGGCCGGCACAACGCCCTCGACAAGCTGATCGGCGCCCTGCTGCGCCAAGGCATCGACAGCCAGGGCGGCCTGGCCATCGTTACCAGCCGCTGCAGCCTGGAGCTGATCCAGAAGGTGTTGCGAGCCGGCATTCAAACCCTGGTCAGCCTGTCGGCGCCCACCGGCCTTGCCCTGCAATGGGCGCGCAAGCACAACCTCAACCTTATCCATCTGCCCAAGCACAGCGCACCGCGGGTCTACAGCCCAGCGGCGGAGTCGTAACAGCCGTGACCTCGTACCAACACCTCCCGGACAACGCCCCAGCCTCCTCCCCTCGCTTCAAGCCCTACCACGGCCCCGCCGGTGGCTGGGGCGCGCTGCGCAGCGTGGCCAAGGCCTGGGTTGGCAGCGATAACGCGCTGAAGAACATTCGCGCCCTGCTCAAGACCAACCAGAACGGCGGTTTCGACTGCCCCGGCTGTGCCTGGGGCGACTCGCCGGAAAGCGGCATGGTCAAATTCTGCGAGAACGGCGCCAAGGCGGTGAACTGGGAGGCGACCAAACGCCGTGTCGACGCTGCCTTCTTCGCCCGCTACAGCGTCACTTCGCTGCTGCAGCAGAGCGACTACTGGCTGGAGTACCAGGGCCGCCTGACCGAGCCGATGGTCTACGACGCGCCCACTGACCGCTACCAGCCGATCAGCTGGGACGCCGCCTTCGCCCTGATCGCCCGCGAGCTGAACAAGCTGGCCAACCCTGACCAGGCCGAGTTCTACACCTCGGGGCGCGCCAGCAACGAAGCGGCGTACCTGTACCAGCTGTTCGTGCGTGCCTACGGCACCAACAACTTCCCCGACTGCTCGAACATGTGCCACGAAGCCAGTGGCGTGGCCCTGGGGCAAAGCGTCGGGGTTGGCAAGGGCACCGTCACCTTCGACGACTTCGAGCATGCCGACGCCATTTTCGTCTGGGGCCAGAACCCCGGCACCAACCACCCGCGCATGCTCGACCCGCTACGCGACGCGGTGAAACGTGGCGCCCAGGTGGTGTGTATCAACCCGCTCAAGGAGCGTGGCCTGGAGCGCTTCCAGCACCCGCAGAACCCGCTGGAAATGCTGACCAACAGTGACCGGCCGACCAACACCGCATTCTTCCGCCCGGCCTTGGGCGGCGACATGGCAATGCTGCGCGGCATGGCCAAGTTCGTCCTGCAGTGGGAACGCGAGGCCCAGGCCAAAGGCGAACCGGCAGTGTTCGACCATGCGTTCATCGCTGAACACGGGCATGGCGTCGACGAGTACCTGGCAGTGGTGGATACCACGCCGTGGGAACACATCCAGGCCCAGTCCGGCCTGGCGCTGGCCGATATCGAACTGGCCGCACGCATGTACTGCCGTGGCAAGCGGGTAATCATGTGCTGGGCGATGGGCATCACCCAGCACCGCCACTCGGTGCCGACCATCCAGGAAATCGTCAACCTGCAGATGCTGCGCGGCAATATTGGCGCGCCAGGTGCCGGCTTGTGCCCGGTACGTGGCCACAGCAACGTGCAGGGTGACCGCACCATGGGCATCAACGAGCGCCCGCCGGTGGCCCTGCTCGATGCCATGGAAAAGCGCTTTGGCTTCCCCGTGCCGCGGCACAACGGCCACAACACCGTCGAAGCGATCCACGCCATGCTCGACGGCCGGGCCAAGGTGTTCATCGGCCTGGGCGGCAACTTCGCCCAGGCTACACCGGATACCGCGCGTACCGCCAAGGCGCTGCGCAATTGCGAGCTGACCGTGCAGATCAGCACCAAGCTCAACCGCAGCCACCTGGTCCACGGCAAGCAGGCACTGATCCTGCCGTGCCTCGGCCGCACCGACATCGACCTGCAAGCCGATGGGCCGCAAGCGGTGACGGTGGAAGATTCGTTCAGCATGGTTCACGCCTCCAATGGCCAGCTAAAACCACTGTCGGCACAAATGCGCTCGGAGCCCGCGGTCATTGCCGGCATCGCCGCTGCCACTCTGGGCAAAAAACCGGTGGACTGGCACTGGCTGGTGGCCGACTACGACCGCATCCGCGACCTGATCGGCGACACTATCGCCGGCTTCAGCGGCTTCAACCAGCGCCTGCAACACCCGGGCGGTTTCTACCTGGGCAACAGCGCCGCCAGTCGCGAATGGAGGACCAGTACCGGCCGAGCCAACTTCAAGGCCAACCTTTTGCCCGACACGCTGCTCGACGAACGCGTGCGCGCCAGCGGCCAGCGGCCGGACCTGATCATGCAATCGATGCGCTCGCACGATCAGTACAACACCACCATCTACGGCCTGGACGACCGCTATCGCGGTGTGCGCGGCCAGCGCGAAGTGCTGTTCGCCAACGAAGCCGACATCATCCGCCTGGGCTTCCAGCCGGGGCAGAAGGTCGACATCGTTTCGCTGTGGGGGGATGAGCATGTGCGTCGGGTACAGGGCTTTACCCTGCTGGCCTTCGATATCCCGGCTGGGCAGGCGGCGGCGTATTACCCGGAGGTGAACCCGCTGGTGCCGCTGGAGAGCATTGGCGATGGTAGCCATACGCCAACCTCGAAGTTCATTGCCATCAAGCTGGAGCGGGCGCAGGACGACGGGCGTATCCTGTAGGGCATGTGTGGGCTTCTTCGCGGCTAAAGCCGCTCCCACAGGTACCCCATAGGCCTGAAGGTGGCACTGAACCTGTAGGAGCGGCTTTAGCCGCGAATAGGCCGAAAGCCCCAGCGCAAAAAACAAAAAAGCCCTGTTCCGTAACGGTCCAGGGCTTTGTCATAAAAGTCTCAGACAGCCGAAAATCGATAAAGTTTCACTGCAAATACAGTAACTTAGAGAATTGTGTACAACTCGTGTTACTCGTCGGATTTCGTTTGCCAGCTACCCGTCTTAGCCTCAAATTCGCCTCGTCATCCTTATGAGGCTCTCTTGATGAAGAAGTACTCCTCGATTCTGTTGTTGTCTTTCAGCTTGCTCAGCGGCGTTGCCATGGCAGGCGGCAATACCGAGGCCGGCATTGGCGGCGCATTGGGTGGGGTACTCGGCTCCGTGGTGGGCAACTCCATCGGTGGTAGCACCGGCGGTGCCATTGGTGCCGGCCTGGGCGGCGCGGCCGGCGGTGCCCTGGGCGCCGACAAGCGCCAACGCGGTGAGGCCGCTATCGGCGGCGCACTGGGCGCTGCAGGCGGTAACGTGGTCGGTCGCTCGGTGGGCGGCACCACCGGTAGCTACATTGGCGCAGCAGCCGGCGGTGGCGCCGGTGGCGCACTGGGTAACTACATGGGCAACAAGGCCGACGAAGACGAACGCCATGACGACCGTCGCTACCGTCGCAGCTACGATGATCGTCGCCACTACGATCGCGGCCACCACTACGGCCACCGCAAGCACAAGCGCCACTGGCGCGACTAACGCCTGAGGGCCCTGCCCCGGCAACCAAAAGCCCCGCCCCTGCCAGCGGGGCTTTTTTATGCCTGCTGGTCCAGCACGAGACCAGACAGGGTCACCTGCAACGCCTCTGGCAGCGCCACAGGCCGGCCACTGGCACGTTCGATGAACACCTGAACCACCGTGCCGGCAGCGCACGCCTCCGGCTCCCCCGGGCGGTACAGCGCCAGGCGGTACTCCACCGTGCTGCCCGCCAGGCGCGTAACGCCCAGCCCAACTTCCAGCACGTCCGGGAAGCCCGGCAATGCATAGAAGTCCGCCGCCGAACTGACCACGAAAGCCGCCAATTCACCATCACGCAGGTCCAGCTCGGCCTGTTCGACGAGGAACGCCTGGATCGCGGTTTCGAAGAAGCCGTGCACTGTAGCGCCAGCGATGTGGCCGTTCAGGTCGTTGTCTTGCGGGCGGGTGAGGATCGGATGGAAGTGGGAGAAGGCAGTGCGCTGAGGGGATTCGGTCATCTGGCTGGCTCTTGTCTTCGCAATGGATGCTGACAGTGAAACAGAAAAACCAGATTTTGGCTGCCCGTGCCGGCCTCGTCGCGGGTAAACCCGCGAAGAGGCCCGCCCAGGCAACAGAAAACAAAAAAGCCGCCCCAAGGGGCGGCTTTCTCGTTGCGGCTGGTTGCAGCTTACAGCTGCGGACCAGCGGCCTTGATGGCGTCGGAAACTTCGAACTTCTTGAAGTTTTCGATGAACAGCTTGGCCAGGCCTTTGGCGGCCTCGTCGTAAGCAGCTTTGTCAGCCCAGTTGGTGCGCGGGTTGAGCAGCTCGGTTTCAACGCCCGGTACGGCCTTCGGCACGTCCAGGTTGATGATGTCCAGGTGCTCGGTTTCGGCACCGACCAGCGCGCCGCTCTGGATCGCAGCGATCACCGCACGGGTGGTCGGGATGCTGAAACGCTTGCCAACGCCGTAGCCACCGCCGGTCCAGCCGGTGTTGACCAGGTAGACCTTGGAGTTGAAGCCGTTGATACGCTTGATCAGCAGTTCGGCGTACTCGCCAGCCGGACGCGGGAAGAACGGTGCGCCGAAGCAGGTGGAGAAGGTCGACTTGATGCCGCCGCCCGAGCCCATTTCGGTGGAACCGACCAGCGCGGTGTAGCCGGACAGGAAGTGGTAGGCCGCCTGCTCGTTGTTCAGGATCGACACGGGTGGCAGAACACCGGTCAGGTCGCAGGTCAGGAAGATCACTGCGTTAGGCTCGCCGCCCAGGTTCGCTTCGGAACGCTTGGCAACGTGCTCCAGCGGGTAGGCCGCACGGCTGTTCTGGGTCAGGCTTACATCGGTGTAGTCGGCGTGCTGGTTGCCGTCGAGTACGACGTTTTCCAGTACGGCACCGTGCTTGATGGCTTTCCAAATGACCGGCTCGTTCTTCTCGGACAGGTCGATGCACTTGGCGTAGCAGCCGCCTTCCATGTTGAAGACAACGCCTTCGCCCCAGCCGTGCTCGTCGTCACCGATCAGGTAACGGCTTTCGTCGGCCGACAGGGTGGTCTTGCCGGTGCCGGACAGGCCGAAGAACAGGGTCACATCGCCTTCTTCGCCGATGTTGGCCGCGCAGTGCATTGGCAGTACGTCGGCAGCCGGCAGCAGGAAGTTCTGCACCGAGAACATGGCTTTCTTCATTTCGCCGGCATAGCGCATGCCAGCGATCAGCACTTTCTTCTGGGCGAAGTTGATGATCACGCAACCGTCGGAGTTGGTGCCGTCACGCTCAGGTTCGCACACGAAGTTGGCAACGTTGAGGACCTGCCACTGCTCGCGGCCAGCCGGGTTGAACTGCTCCGGGTTGATGAACAGGCAACGGCCGAACAGGTTCTGCCAGGCAGTCTGGGTGGTCATCTTCACCGGCAGGTAGTGCTCGGCAGCAGCCCCTACGTGAACGTAGGAAACGAAGTGATCCTGGGCGTTGTTGAACGCCTCGACGCGGTCCCACAGGGCATCGAACTTGTCGGCCGGGAACTTGCGGTTGATCGGGCCCCAGGAAATGGCGTCCTGGGTGGAAGGCTCTTCGACGATGAAACGGTCAGCCGGCGAACGGCCAGTACGGTGACCAGTCTCCACGACCAGTGCGCCAGTATCGGCTAGTACGCCTTCACCGCGTTGCAGCGCTTCTTTTACCAGCTCATCGACGCTCAGGTCGGTGTACACGGTGTTGTTGGCTTGCGTCATGAGATACCCCATCCGGCCCGAGGCCGAGTGCTCCAAACGTTTTGTAGTTGTCTTGAAAAAACTACTACAGCGAAAAAAGTGGCCGGATTATGCCAGAAACGCCCAAAAAAAGTAGGCCCCTCCTGTCAGAACTGCGCTTTTGCGCAATTCGACAGGAGATTGTCCTGTAGTTAAACGTTTCAGTGGCGAGTTTCTGAGGCTACGTCAGTGCCGCCACCCGCAAACAGTTGCGCCACATCGCTGGCATCGAACAGGTAGCGCTCGTTGCAGAACTGGCAATCGACTTCAACTTGCCCGCCACATTCCTCTACCAGCGCCTTGGCGTCGTGCTCGCCCAGGCTGACAAGCGCATTGCCAGAACGCTCGCGCGAGCAGCTGCAGTGGAAGCGCAACGGCTCGATGTCGAACAGGCGCACGGCATCCTCATGGTAAAGACGATGCAGCAAGGTTTCGTTATCGAGCGCCCACTCCTCCAGCTTCAGCGTTTTGGCCAGGGCCACGACGTGCTGCCAGCTTTCTTCCCGCTCTTCATCGTCAGGCTGGCGATCGCGCGGCAATTGCTGCAGCAGCAGGCCACGTGCCTTGCCGCTGGAAGTATCGAGCCAGAAGCGCGTATTGAGCTGCTGCGACTGGACAAAGTAGTTGGTGAAGCATTCCGACAGGTTGGCGCCATCAAGGTCAACGGTACCTTGGTAACGCTGGCCCTTGACCGGGTCGATGGTCAAGGTCAGGTGGCCGTCGGGCATCAACTGTTCCAGCGTCGCACCCGCAGGGATCTGCTCGGCTTCGTAGCGGGCCATGCCGCGGATGTCACGCTCGCCCGAACACTCCACCATCAGTAGCGGGATAGGGCCTGCGGAGCGTGCCTGCAGAATTAGCAGGCCATCGAACTTCAGCGCACCCACCAGCAGGGCGGTGGCGGCCATCAGTTCGCCAAGCAGTGCCTGCACCGGCTGCGGATAGTCATGACGCGCCAGCACCGCGGCGTAGCTGTCATCGAGAGACACCCACTCGCCGCGCACATCGCGCTCGTCGAAGATGAAACGTTGGGTGAAATCGGTATCAGGCAAATCGCTCATAGGTTTTGGCTATCTGAAAATGATGACAAAAGGGTTTGCAATAGACGCATTTTATGACCATTCGACCACTGTTCCAAGCAAGGTGGTCCTGGTGGCCATTGCAGCCTGTATGCTGCTACCCATCGTTCTACTGTGTTTCTGGTTATGGCCCATTGGCCAGATCCTGTGCCTGACTTTCGACGAGTGGCTGTTTCAAAGCCAGCCGCTGGCAGACAACACGCTGATCCTCTAAATGGTGATTCGCGCGCTGTTTTCCAAGTGGCTGGATGCTGGCGGCCAAAGGTAGTGAGGCGTTGAAGCGCTGGACGGCACCGCTGTGCTCGATCGTGGCAAAGCTACCGTTGGTCGGGCGAATGGCGGTTACCCGCTAAATCCCTGGGGCTGCAGCGCAGCCCCCGGCTATTCAAAGCTCCCATGCAGCTGGTGAATCTGGCGCCGCTGCTTCTTGGTCGGCCGGCCATCGGTAGTCACGCCCATCGCCCCCGCCTTGCGCATTTCGGCCGCTTGTTCACGCCGGCGCACACTCTCTTCGGTTTCCTCGTACAACGTCTGCGCCTCCGGCGCCCCACGCCGCACCACCGACAACGCCTTCACCACCACCGTGCGCTCATCAAACCCGGTCCGCAGCACAAACTCGTCACCCACCCGCGGCTCCTTGCCCGGCTTGCAGCGCTCACCCCGGCAATGCACCTTGCCACTCTCGATCGCCGCCTTGGCCAGCGCCCGGGTCTTGTAGAACCGCGCGGCCCACAGCCACTTGTCGAGGCGAACCTTGTCGTCATCTTCGGCTTTTTGTGCCATCCCGTTACCTCGGATTCTGTCTTTCATCGAACTGTACTACCTTCACATACGGATGCAAAAAGTCCCCATCGTGCTTACAGTTCACCACCTCATTCGCAGGGTGTGCTTCGTGAAGACATTTGACCATTTGACTGTGATCGGCCTGCGCGAGTGGGTCGCCCTGCCCGACCTTGGCGTGGCCGGGCTGCGCGCCAAGATCGACACCGGCGCCAGCACCTCCAGCCTGCACGCCACCGAGGTAGAACCGTTCGAGCGCGATGGCCAGCCCTGGGTCCGTTTCACCGCGCATCTGGGCTCGGTGGTGCAGTTGCGCCACCGCCGCTGCGAGGCACCACTGGTGACCATGAAAACCATCAAAAGCTCCAACGGCCAGGCCCAGACCCGCTATGTCATCCGCACGTCACTGGCGCTGGGCGATGGTGTGTGGGAAGTGGAATTCACCCTGGCCTGCCGCAAGAACATGCGTTACCGCCTGCTGCTAGGCTCCAAGGCCCTGATCCATGGCCAGCTGGTGGTCAACCCTGGCCTGAAATACGTACAAGACAAACCGGCCTTCCCGGCCACCCTTTCCCCTGCCACAGGTGCTGCATGAAGATCGCTGTGCTGTCGCGCAATCCGCGTCTGTATTCCACCCGCCGCCTGGTCGAAGCCGGTACCCAGCGTGGCCACGAAATGGTAGTGATCGATACCCTGCGGGCCTACATGAACATCGCCAGCCACAAGCCGCAGATCCATTACCGCGGCAAGCCGCTGGAAGGCTTCGATGCAGTGATCCCGCGCATCGGTGCTTCGGTCACTTTCTATGGCTGCGCAGTGCTGCGCCAGTTCGAAATGATGGGCGTGTACCCGCTCAACGAGTCGGTGGCCATCGCCCGTTCGCGCGACAAGTTGCGCTCTTTGCAGTTGCTGTCGCGGCGCGGCATCGGCCTGCCGATCACCGGCTTCGCCCACTCGCCGGACGATATCCCCGACCTGATCCAGATGGTCAACGGCGCCCCGCTGGTGATCAAGGTGCTGGAAGGCACCCAGGGCATCGGCGTGGTGCTGTGCGAAACCACCCAGGCGGCTGAGTCGGTGATCGAAGCGTTCATGGGCCTGAAGCAGAACATCATGGTGCAGGAGTACATCAAGGAAGCCGGCGGCGCCGACATTCGCTGCTTCGTGGTGGGAGACAAGGTAATCGCGTCGATGAAGCGCCAGGCCAAGCCGGGCGAGTTCCGCTCCAACCTGCACCGCGGGGGCGTCGCCAGCCTGATCAAGATTACCCCGGAAGAGAGGATCACCGCGATTCGTGCGGCCAAGGTGATGGGCTTGAGCGTGGCGGGTGTGGATATCCTGCGTTCCAACCACGGGCCGTTGGTGATGGAGGTGAACTCTTCGCCGGGGCTGGAAGGCATTGAAGTGACCACCGGCAAGAACGTGGCCGGGATGATCATCGAGCACCTGGAGAAGAATGGCGGGCCGAATCAGACCCGGACCAAAGGTAAGGGCTGATTAACGCCTGTACCGGCCTCTTCGCGGCTAAAGCCGCTCCCACAGGGATAGCGCAGTACCTGTGGGAGCAACTTTAGCCGCGAAGAGGCCAGTAAAGCTCACACGGCATTACGCGGCAGCAACAGCCCCAACGGCAGCCTTACACGCGCCTCGATCCCGCCGCCGGACCGGTTACGCAACTCCACATTCCCGCCATGCTGCGCCGCAATCCGCTTGACGATCGCCAACCCCAGCCCGGTGCCCTTGCCGCCCCGCGCGCGGTCGCCACGAATGAACGGGTTGAAGATGGTCTCCAGCTCCGACTCGTCAATCCCGGTGCCGCGGTCCAGCACGCTCAGCACCACATACGGCGCACTCTCGTCGCCCGACACATAAGCAGCCACCTCGACCCCCTTGCCGGCGTGGTGCAGGGCGTTGCCAATCAGGTTGCCAAGCATGCGCTTGAGTGAAACCCGGCGCAGCGGGAACGGCGGGATCGGCTCCAGGCATAGGCGCACGCGTTCCACCGGCTGGTTGTACGGCGCTACCACCTCGCGCACCAGGTCGGCCAGGTCGACCTCTTCCACCGGCTCGTCACGGCCATCGCGGATAAACGCCAGGAACTGGTCGAGAATCGCGTCCATGTCCTCGATATCGCGGACCATGTCATCACTCAAGTCGCTGTCGCTATTCAGCAACGACAGCGACAGACGCAGGCGTGTCAGCGGTGTGCGCAGGTCGTGGGAAACCCCGGCCAGCATCAGCTCGCGCTCACGCCCGGCCTGCTCGACATCCTCTGCCATCTGGTTGAAGGCCTTGTATACCTCGGTCATCTCGCTGGGCGTATCGCTGATCGGCAGGCGCACGCTGCGCCCCTGGCCCAGTTGACGAGCGGCGAACACCAGGCGCTTGAGCGGCTGGTTCAACTGGCGTACGAAGATCCAGGCCGAAGCGGTAGACAACAGGCCAATGGCCAGGAACCAGCCCAGCACGTTCCAGATCTTCTGCCCACGCAGCGGGTGCGGGTACAGCGGCACCTTCAGCCAACCCGGGCCGAGGCTTGGCGCATTGACCCACAACGCCGGTGGCGCATGAATGCGCAACCGCACCTCGGTGTCTTCGCCCAGTTCGGCCTGCATCTGCCGCTGGTAGATTTCGCTATATGGCCAGTGCTGCTCGCCTTCGGGCACACCCGAACCGGTCACGCGGATAAGGCCTGCCGCCTCGGCGATCTTGTCGCGGTTTTCTTCGTCGGCAGCCCAATAGGCGCGCAAGGTCAGCGCCACACCGTGGCTGTACTGACGGTCGACCAGCACGTCCTCGTTCATCAGCAGGTAGACCAGGGTCAGGGCCTTGGAGAACAGGACGACGATCAACACCAGCCACAGGGTGCGGGCGAAGAAGCTTTGCGGAAACCAGAGCGGTGTTTTCATCGACGGCGAGGCATCATTTACCGGCGTTTCCGTCTGGCACGAACACGTAGCCCACGCCCCACACGGTCTGGATGTAACGCGGCTTGGACGGATCGGGCTCGATCATGCGGCGCAGGCGCGAGATCTGCACGTCGATGGAGCGCTCCAGCGCATCCCATTCGCGGCCACGGGCCAGGTTCATCAGTTTGTCGCGGGTCAGCGGCTCACGGGCGTGCATCACCAGGGCCTTGAGCACGGCGAACTCGCCGGTGGTCAGCATATGCACTTCGTCGCCACGCTTGAGTTCACGGGTCGCCAGCGACAGCTCGTAGTCACCGAAGGTGACCGACTCGTCCTCGCTGCCCGGCGCACCTGGCACCGTCGGTGCCTGACGGCGTAGTACGGCCTTGACCCGGGCCATCAGTTCATCGGGGTTGAACGGCTTGCCCAGGTAGTCGTCGGCGCCCAGTTCAAGGCCCTTGATACGGCTAAGCTCGTCGCCCTTGGCGGTGAGCATGATGATCGGGATCTGGTTGTTCTGCTGACGCAGGCGCTTGCACGCGGACAGGCCATCTTCACCCGGCAGCATCAGGTCGAGCACCACCAGGTTGAACACCTCACGCTGCAGCAGGCGGTCCATCTGTTCGGTGTTGGGTACCGCACGGGCACGGTAGCCCTTGCTGGTGAAGAAACGTTCCAGCAGGCTGCTCAGCCCCGGATCGTCGTCGACGATGAGAATCTTGTCACCTTCAGCGGTGTTTGGCGTGCCGGTCATGAATAACTCCTCTGATATCGCCGCGCATTATGGCGTAGCCATTGCTGCACGTTGCGTGAGCATTGTTAGCAGATTTTTCCCCAGGCGCCAGTTCCGGCTGGCCGGGCGCCATCACCGCAAGCCGTTTTCGACGGGTATAATGCGCGGCTTTCATCCAGCGCCGCCGGGCGAAAAGCCCACAGGCGACCCCCGTATTCACAAATGTCAGGTGGTTTACATGGACAGCATCAACAGCCGTATCGCCGAGGAACTGGGCGTACGCCCCCAGCAGGTCGAGGCGGCCGTGGGCCTGTTGGACGAGGGCTCGACCGTGCCCTTCATCGCCCGTTACCGCAAGGAAGTGACCGGTAGCCTGGACGACACCCAGCTGCGCCATCTGGAAGAGCGCCTGCGTTACCTGCGAGAGTTGGACGAGCGCCGCGCCAGCATCCTTTCCAGCATCGAGGAACAGGGCAAGCTGACCCCGGAACTGGCCCGCGAAATCAAGCTGGCCGACACCAAGACCCGCCTCGAAGACCTGTACCTGCCGTACAAGCAAAAGCGCCGCACCAAGGGCCAGATTGCCCTGGAAGCCGGCCTCGGCGAGCTGGCCGACGGCCTGTTCAACGACCCAGGCCTGGCCCCGGAAAGCGAAGCCGCGCGCTTCGTCAACGCCGAAAAGGGCGTGGCCGACGTCAAGGCAGCGCTGGAAGGCGCCAAGTACATCCTCATGGAGCGTTTCGCCGAAGACGCCGCCCTGCTCGACAAACTGCGCAGCTTCCTCAAGCAGGAGGCGGTGCTCAGCGCCCGCGTGGTAGCCGGCAAGGAAGAAGAAGGCGCCAAGTTCCGCGACTACTTCGCCCATGACGAACTGCTGCGCAGCGCCCCGTCGCACCGCGCCCTGGCGATTTTCCGCGGGCGCAACGAAGGCGTGCTGAGCGCCTCGCTGAAGGTTGGTGAAGAGCTGCCCGGCACCCTGCACCCGTGCGAGCTGATGATCGGCAACCACGTCGGCATCGAAAACCGCAGCCGCCCGGCCGACAAATGGCTGGGCGAGGTGGTGCGCTGGACTTGGAAGGTCAAGCTCTACACCCACCTGGAAACCGACCTGTTCGGCGAGCTGCGCGACAACGCCGAAGGCGAGGCGATCAACGTGTTCGCCCACAACCTGCACGACCTGCTGCTGGCCGCACCGGCCGGCCCACGTGCCACCCTGGGCTTCGACCCGGGCCTGCGTACCGGTTGCAAGATCGCCGTGGTCGATGCCACCGGCAAGCTGCTGGACTACACCACGGTCTACCCGCACGCGCCGAAGAACGACTGGGACCGCACCATTTCCATCATGGCCGCGCTGTGCGCCAAGCACTCGGTGGAGCTGATCGCCATCGGCAACGGCACCGCCAGCCGCGAGAGCGACAAGCTGGTGGCCGAGCTGGTCAAAAAATATCCAGCGCTGAAGATCACCAAGATCATGGTTTCCGAAGCCGGCGCTTCGGTGTACTCGGCCTCGGAACTGGCCGCCCGCGAGTTCCCGGACCTCGACGTGTCGATCCGTGGCGCCGTGTCGATTGCCCGCCGCCTGCAAGACCCGCTGGCCGAGCTGGTGAAGATCGACCCGAAATCCATCGGGGTCGGCCAGTACCAGCACGACGTGTCGCAGCTGAAACTGGCGCGCGGCCTGGACGCCGTGGTCGAGGACTGCGTGAACGCCGTCGGCGTGGACGTCAACACCGCGTCGGTGGCGCTGCTGACGCGCATTTCCGGCCTTAACGCCACCCTGGCCCAGAACATTGTCGCCCACCGCGACGCCAACGGCCCGTTCGCTACCCGTGCGGCGCTGAAAAAAGTCAGCCGCCTGGGTGAAAAAACCTTCGAACAGGCCGCCGGCTTCCTGCGCGTGATGAACGGTGACAACCCGCTGGACGCCTCGGCAGTTCACCCCGAGGCCTACCCGCTGGTACAGCGCATCGCCGCCGGCACCGACCGCGACATCCGCTCACTGATCGGTGACAGCAGCTTCCTCAAGCGCCTCGACCCGAAGAAGTTCACCGACGAAACCTTCGGCCTGCCAACCGTTACCGACATCCTGCAGGAACTGGACAAGCCTGGCCGCGACCCACGCCCCGAGTTCAAGACCGCCACCTTCCAGGACGGCGTCGAAGACCTCAAGGACCTGGAACCAGGCATGATCCTCGAAGGCGTGGTGACCAACGTCACCAACTTCGGTGCCTTCGTCGACATCGGCGTGCACCAGGACGGCCTGGTGCACATTTCGGCACTGTCGGAGAAGTTCATCAAGGACCCGCGTGAAGCGGTCAAGGCCGGCGACGTGGTCAAGGTCAAGGTCATGGAAGTGGACATCCCGCGCAAGCGCGTTGGCCTGTCGATGCGCATGAGCGACACCCCGGGCGAGAAGGTCGAAGGCAACCGCGGCGGTAACCGTGGCAATGGCGGCAACCGCCAGCAGCAGGCGCCGCGCCAGCGTGAAACTGCCACTGCCGCACCGGCCAACAACGCCATGGCCTCCCTGTTCGCCAACGCCAAGCAGTTGAAGAAGAAGTGATGGACGTACCACGCGAATACGTCGAAAGCGCCTTCAGCCAACTGCTGGGCTGCCGCCTGCAACGCCTGGAAACAGGTGTTGCCGAAGTGGCCCTGGCGCTCGAGCCACAGTTGCGCAACCGTGGCCAGAAGCTGCACGGCGGGGCGATCTTCAGCCTGGTGGACATCGCCATGGGCCTGGCCTGTTCGGCCAGCCATGGCTTTGACCAGCAAAGCGTCACCATCGAGTGCAAGATCAACTACATGCGCGCGGTCAGTGACGGCGAAGTACTGTGCACCGCCCGTGTGTTGCACGCCGGGCGGCGCACCCTGGTGGTCGACGCCGACGTAGTCCAGGGCGACAAGCTGGTGGCCAAAGCGCAAGGAACCTTCGCGGTTCTCTAGCTCACCAAGCAGTATCTGCGGTATTTTCAGCAGTGCGCTGGCACTGCTGGAACCGCGTAAACCAGGCGACAACGCCAGTTCCTTTCTTCCTACCCTTGTAGACCGTTATCTCTACCCCCATATTGGGGCGACTGACGCGTGAAGGAATACATCTTGAGCGACCTCCTCAACCGCCGCCTGAGCCTGCTCGGCGCTAATCTTCCCCTGCTCAAGCAGTGCCTGCACGGTATTGAGCGCGAATGCCTGCGCGTGACCGACGAAGGTCGCCTGGCCCAGACCCCGCATCCGGATGCACTGGGATCGGCGCTGACCAACGAGCAGATCACCACCGACTATTCCGAGTCGCTGCTGGAGTTCATCACCCCAGCACTGGCCGACCCGGCCAAGGTGCTCGAAAGCCTCGAACAGACCCACCGTTTCGTCTACAGCAAGCTGGGTGACGAATACCTGTGGAGCCCGTCGATGCCATGCACGCTGCCGGCCGAGGAGGACATCCCGATCGCCGAGTACGGCACCTCCAACATCGGCAAGCTCAAGCACGTCTACCGCAAAGGCCTGGCCCTGCGTTACGGCCGCACCATGCAGTGCATCGCCGGTATCCATTACAACTTCTCGCTGCCTGAAGCACTGTGGCCGCTGCTGCGCGCCGCCGAAGGTGGCAGCGAGAACGACCGCGACTATCAGTCGTCGGCCTACATCGCATTGATCCGCAACTTCCGCCGCTACAGCTGGCTGCTGATGTACCTGTTCGGCGCCTCGCCGGCCCTGGACAAAGGCTTCCTGCGTGGCCGCCCGCACCAGCTCGAAGAGCTGGATGCCGAAACCCTGTTCCTGCCCTATGCCACCAGCCTGCGCATGAGCGACCTGGGCTACCAGAGCAACGCCCAGGCCGGCCTTACGCCGTGCTACAACAACCTGGCCAGCTACACCGACAGCCTGCGCAAGGCGGTGGGCACGCCCTACCCGCCCTACGTTGAAGTCGGTACGCACGTGGACGGCGAGTGGGTGCAACTGAACACCAACATCCTGCAGATCGAAAACGAGTACTACTCGAACATCCGCCCCAAGCGCGTCACCTACACCGGCGAACGGCCGATCCAGGCCCTGACCTCGCGTGGCGTGCAGTATGTGGAAGTGCGCTGCCTGGACATCAACCCGTTCCTGCCAGTGGGTATCGACCTGACCGAGGCACGCTTCCTCGATGCATTCCTGCTGTTCTGCGCGCTGGAAGACAGCCCGCAGCTGGACAACGGCGAGTGCGGCCAGTGCACCAACAACTTCCTGACCGTGGTCAAGGAAGGCCGTCGTCCGGGCTTGGAACTGCAACGCAATGGCCAGCCGATCGGCCTGCAAGACTGGGCCAGCGAGCTGATCGAGCGCATCCGGCCATTGGCCAACCTGCTCGACCAGGCGCAAGGCTTTGATGAGCACGCCAAGGCCCTGAATGCTCAGCAGGCCAAGGTCGACGATACCTCGCTGACGCCATCGGCCCAGGTGCTGGCACGCATGACTGAGCATGACGAGAGCTTCGTCCAGTTTTCCCTGCGCCAAAGCCGTATCCACGCCGAAACCTTCCGCGAACAGCCGCTGAGCAACGAACAGCAACAGGCTTTCGAAACACTGGCGCGCGAATCGCTCGCCAAACAGTCCGAGCTGGAACAAGAAGAAGTCGGCGACTTCGACCTGTTCGTCGGTGCCTACCAGGCCAGCATCCTGGCGATCAGCAACTGATGAGCCGCACCGCCACCCCGCGCAAGCCGCGCGCCAGCAGCCAGGCCAGGATCGAGGCGATCCTGGCAGCCGCACGCGAATTGCTGGCCGAGCAAGGGGTGGCAGGCCTGTCGATCTACAGCGTGGCCGAGCGCGCGCAGATTCCGCCGTCGTCGGTGTACCACTTCTTCGCCAGCGTGCCAGCCTTGCTGGAGGCGCTGACCGCCGACGTGCACCGCGCGTTTCGCGAAGCGTTGAGTGCGCCGATCGACAGCAGTGCGCTCAGTACCTGGCACGAACTGTCACGGCTGATCGAGCAGCGCATGCTGGATATCTATAATGAAGATGCGGCGGCGCGGCAGCTGATTCTGGCCCAGCATGGCCTGAGTGAAGTGGTGCAGGCCGACCGGCAGCACGACATGGAACTGGGCGACTTGATGCACAAGTTGTTCGACCAGCATTTCCACTTGCCGGTGATGCCGCTGGATGTGGATGTGTTTGCCTTGGCCATGGAGCTGAGCGACCGGGTGTATGCGCGGTCGGTGCAGTTGCACGAGGCGATCACCCCGCGCATGGCCGAGGAAGGCAAGCGGGTGTTCGAGGCCTATTTGGGGCTTTATCTGCCGCCGTTTCTGGCCAAGCGTTCCAGCTGAATATCCTGGGGGCCGCTTTGCGGCCCAATCGCGACACAAGGCCGCTCCCACATAGTCCTGCGTACACCGGACAAATGTGGGGGCGGCCTTGTGTCGCGATTGGGCTGCAACGCAGCCCCTGAGGCCCCATCACAATTTGGCGATAGACACTTCAGTCGACTTCACAAAGGCAATCACTTCACTGCCCACCTGCAGCTCCAGCTCACGCACGGAGCGGGTGGTGATCACCGAAGTGACGATGCCCGAAGCCGTCTGCACGTCGATTTCCGACAATACCGGCCCTTCGAGGATTTCTTTCACGGTGCCTTTGAACTGGTTGCGAACGTTGATGGCTTTGATAGTCATGATTTGCTTCCTTTTTTGGCTTCTGGGATTCAGTGCGCCCAACGCAGTTGCGTGGGCAAAGGGGCTACAGGATCCGGCTCGGGCGCAGCGCCCGGGGCCGACAGAACACGGTTGAGCACTTCACTTTCCAGCGCAGCCAGGCGGTGCGAACCACGCGCCCGGGGCCGCGGCAGGTCGACAGTGAGGTCGAGCCCGACCTCGCCGTCCTCGATCAGGATCACCCGGTCAGCCACGGCGACCGCCTCGCTGACATCGTGGGTGACCAGCAGCACAGTGAAACCGTGCTGACGCCACAGGCGTTCGATCAGTTGCTGCATTTCGATACGGGTCAATGCGTCCAGCGCGCCGAGCGGCTCGTCCAACAGCAGCAGGCGCGGTTGGTGAATCAGCGCACGGGCCAATGCCACACGCTGCTTCTGGCCACCCGACAGTGCCGCTGGCCACTCATTGGCGCGGTCGGCAAGGCCAACCGCCTCAAGTGCATCCAGTGCTCGTGAACGCCAGTCGCCAGAAAGGCCCAGGCCTACGTTGTCGATCACCTTCTTCCAGGGCAGCAGGCGGGCGTCCTGGAACATCAGGCGGGTCTCTTCACGGGCCTGCTCCAGCGGCGCGGCACCGGCCAGCAGTTGCCCGGCAGTGGGCTGGTCGAGGCCGGCCAGCAGGCGCAGCAGGGTGCTCTTGCCGCAACCACTACGGCCGACGATGGCAACGAACTGGCCGGCCGGAATGTGCAGCTCGATGCCCTTCAACACTTCGCGCTGGCCAAAGGTTTTGCGCAGGCCATTGGCGGCCAGCGGGATGCCACGCAACAGGCGTGGCGGCTGTTCCTTGAGCACGGTCATGCGCCCTCCTTCCTGGCAACTTGATAGGCCGGGTGCCAGCGCAACCACACACGCTCCAGGCCACGGGCAGCGAGGTCGGCGAGCTTGCCAAGCACGGCATACAGGACGATGGCCAGTACCACTACATCGGTCTGCAGGAATTCGCGGGCGTTCATTGCCAGGTAACCGATACCGGCATTGGCCGAAATGGTTTCAGCCACGATCAGGGTCAGCCACATGAAGCCCAGGGCAAAGCGTACGCCCACCAGGATCGAAGGCAGCGCCCCCGGCAGAATCACTTGGCGGAACAGGCTGAAGCCAGACAGGCCATAGCTGCGGGCCATTTCCACCAACGCCGGGTCGACGTTGCGAATGCCGTGGTAGGTGTTCAGGTAGATCGGGAACAGGGTGCCCAGCGCAACCAGGAAGACCTTGGCCGACTCGTCGATACCGAACCACAGGATCACCAGCGGGATCAGCGCCAGGTGCGGCACGTTGCGGATCATCTGCACCGAGCTGTCGAGCAGGCGTTCGCCCCAGTTCGAAAGGCCGGTGATGAAGCCCAGCACCAGGCCGATACTGCCGCCGATGACGAAGCCCAGGCCGGCACGCCAGCCACTGATGGCCAGGTGGGTCCAGATCTCGCCACTTCGCACCAACTCAACGCCGGCGCTAACCACCGCACTGGGCGCCGGCAGGATGCGCGTCGACAGCCAGCCGGCGCTGACCGCCAGCTGCCAGGCAGCCAGCAGCAGTACCGGCAGCGCCCACGGCGCCAGACGCTGGCCGAGGTTGTTGGAAGTTGCACGACTCATGGCCTGGCCCTCAGCTCTGCGCAACGGACTTGGGCAGGATGTCGTTGGCCACCATCTCACCGAACGGGCTCACATAACCGCCGGTCTTGGGTTGCTCCGGGCGCTGCACGTCCAGGTGCGGGAACAGCAGCTCAGCCACCCGGTACGACTCTTCCAGGTGCGGGTAGCCAGAAAAGATGAAGGTGTCGATGCCCAGCGCGGCGTATTCCTTGACCCGCGCCGCAACGGTTGGGCCATCGCCCACCAGCGCGGTGCCGGCACCGCCACGCACCAGCCCGACGCCGGCCCACAGGTTGGGGCTGACTTCCAGCTTGTCGCGGTTGCCGTTGTGCAGGGCCGCCATGCGTTGCTGGCCTACCGAGTCGAAGCGCGCCAGCGAGGCCTGGGCACGGGCGATGGTGTCGTCGTCCAGGTGCGAGATCAGCTTGTCGGCGGCAGCCCAGGCTTCTTCGTTGGTTTCACGCACGATCACGTGCAGGCGGATGCCAAAGCGCACTTCACGGCCTTGGGCGGCGGCTTTCTCACGCACCTGGGCGATTTTCTCGGCGACAGCGCTTGGTGGCTCGCCCCAGGTCAGGTACAGCTCGACCTGCTCGGCAGCCAGGTCCTGTGCGGCGTCGGAAGAACCGCCGAAATACAGGGGTGGGCGCGGTTGCTGGATCGGTGGGTAGAGCAGCTTGGCGCCCTTGACCTGGATGTGCTTGCCGTCGTAGTCAACAGACTCGCCTTCCAGCACCTTGCGCCAGATGCGGGTGAACTCTACCGAGGCCTCGTAGCGCTCCTGGTGGTTCAGGTGCAGGCCATCACCGGCCAGCTCGTCCGGGTCGCCGCCGGTCACCAGGTTGAACAAGGCACGGCCATTGGACAGGCGGTCCAGGGTCGCTGCCTGGCGTGCGGCAACGGTTGGCGAAATGATGCCTGGGCGCAGGGCAACCAGGAATTTCAGGCGCTGGGTCACAGGGATCAGCGACGCGGCCACCAGCCAGGAATCCTCGCAGGAACGCCCGGTGGGGATCAGCACGCCACCAAAGCCGAGGCGGTCGGCTGCCTGGGCGATCTGCTGCAGGTAGCCGTGGTCGACGGCGCGAGCGCCATCGGACGTGCCCAGGTACTTACCGTCACCGTGCGTGGGCAGGAACCAGAAAATGTTAAGACTCATTGGAGTTGTCTCCTCAAGGGTGGCTCAGCCAGGGCGATGCCCCGGCACAGGCGTATCAATCAAGGCGCGCTAGCGACCTTGGCCGGGGGTGTCCAGATCACGTCCTTGATGCTCAGCGGCTTGGGTATCAGCTTGAGCGCCTGGAAGGTGTCGGCGATTTTCTGTTGTGCGGCCACGACCTCGGGAGTCAGCGGTGCAGCACCGTAGCCTTGGCGCTTGACCGAGGTCAGGGTGATGTCGGCGGGCAGGCCGAGCAGTGGTGCGACCTGGTCGGTCACCTCCTGCGGGTTGGCCTGGGACCACTCGCCCACGGCGCGCACTTCTTCGATCACGGTGTTGATCACCACCGGGTGCTGGGTGGCGTAGTTGCGGGTGGCGAGGTAGAACTGGTGGTTATCGACCAGGCCCTTGCCGTCACGCAGGGTACGGGCCTGCAGCTGTTGCTCGGCGGCGGCCTGGTACGGGTCCCAGATCACCCAGGCATCCACGCTGCCGCGCTCGAAGGCAGCGCGGGCGTCGGCCGGGGGCAGGTAGACGGGCTGGATGTCGCTGTATTTCAGGCCGGCATCTTCCAGGGCGCGAACCAGCAGGTAGTGAACGTTGGAGCCTTTGTTGAGGACGACTTTCTTGCCCTTGAGGTCTTTCACCGACTGAATCGGCGAACCCTTGGGTATCAGGATCGCCTCGCTGTGCGGTGCTGGTGGCTCATAGGCCACGTAGAGCAGATCGGCACCAGCGGCTTGGGCGAACACTGGCGGGGTCTCGCCGGTTACGCCGAAATCGATGGAGCCGACGTTCAGCCCTTCAAGCAGCTGCGGGCCGCCGGGGAACTCGGTCCACTGCACCTGCACGCCCTGCTCGGCCAAGCGCTTTTCCAGCGTGCCCTTGGCCTTGAGCAGCACCAGGGTGCCGTATTTCTGGTAACCGATACGCAGGCTTTCGGCCTGGGCTTGGGTAATGGCGCCGAAGGACACAGCCGCCGCAAACAGGGCGACCAGACCGCGACGCAAGAAGACTGTGCGCATGGCGCTCTCCTGTGCGAATGGGTTCGGGTTGCACCTGCTTGCCTCGTTGTCGGGCGAGTAAGGTGGTGAAGCGGGTTGGGCCGATCAGATGCTCCAGCGAGCACCGATCAGGCGTTCGTTCAATACGCCGGGGGCCACGGGGCGCGGCCGGCGGGCCAAGGCAACGTGGAAGGTTTCCAGCGAGTCCTGCAGGCGTTCTTCCAGCGCGGGTACCAGCTGCGCGGGCTTGCTGCCTTCTGCGTAAGCGACCTGGCTGTCGTCGGCGAAGATCCCTTGCAGGGTCTCTTGCGCCTTGAGTGCCGACAGCACGGGTTTCAGTGCGTAGTCCACCGCCAGCATGTGGGCGATGCTGCCGCCGGTGGCGATCGGCAACACGATCTTGTGGGCCAGGGCGCGTTCGGGCAGCAGGTCGAGCAAGGTTTTCAAAGCGCCGGCGAACGATGCCTTGTACACCGGCGTGGCAACGATCAGGCCATCGGCCTGGGCCACCAGCTGCTGGAAGTGCTGCACCTGGGGGCTGTCGAAACGGGCATGCAGCAGGTCTTCGGCAGGGAAGTCACGCACCTGGAACGTCACCACTTCAACACCGCGGCCCTGCAGCCACTGGCGCGAACGCTCCAGCAACACGCCGGAGCGTGAACGATGACTTGGGCTACCACCGATTGATACCACCAGCATTGCAGCGTTTCCTTGTGTTCTGTTGGGACTGACATTAACAGCCACCATATATATCTAGAAATCATATTTTTTCATTTGTTTATTCCATTTTAATCATTTCCCTGTGCCGGCCCTTTCGCGGGTAAACCCGCTCCCACAGGGCCCCACAACGCCTGAGACTTGCGCTTCTCCTGTGGGAGCGGGTTTACCCGCGAAGAAGCCCACGCGGTTTCAGCAGGCATAAAAAAGGGCCGTCGAAACGGCCCGAAAATCCCTGCTTGGCTAAGAGCAATGCAACGAGGAATCCATTAACGATTTGGCTGCGGAGTCAGCCGCAGATAGGGTTTGACCGCCCGGTAACCTTTGGGGAAGCGCTGCTTGATCTCTTCCTCATCCTTCAGCGAAGGCACGATCACCACTTCGTCACCGTCCTGCCAGTTACCTGGCGTGGCGACCTTGTGGTTGTCGGTCAGCTGCAGCGAGTCGATCACCCGCAGGATTTCGTTGAAGTTGCGCCCGGTACTGGCCGGGTAGGTGATGGTCAGGCGCACCTTCTTGTTCGGGTCGATGACGAACAGCGAGCGCACGGTCAGGGTATCGCTGGCGTTTGGGTGGATCAGGTCGTACAGGTCGGACACCTTGCGGTCGGCGTCGGCGATGATCGGGAAGTTGACCACGGTGTTCTGGGTTTCGTTGATGTCATCGATCCAGCGGTGGTGCGAGTCGACCGGGTCCACCGACAGGGCGATGGCCTTGACCCCGCGCTTGGCGAAGTCGTCCTTGAGCTTGGCGGTCAGGCCCAGCTCGGTGGTGCATACCGGGGTGAAGTCGGCCGGATGGGAGAACAACACCCCCCAGCTGTTGCCCAGCCACTCGTGGAAGCGGATCTTGCCTTCGCTGGAATCCTGTTCGAAGTCGGGGGCGATATCGCCGAGTTTGAGGCTCATGGGCTGCGGCTCCTGTGCTGGGGTCTGTACCGTATGGGTTCAATGTGCCTGCATTCGATTAAAAACAAAAAGAATAAATACTGATTTGTTTATAACCATAATGCATACGAAATTGCAGGCACAAAAAAGCCTCGCACTAGGCGAGGCTTCTTGTTGAGCTACGGCTTACAGGAAGTTGTAAGTGTAGTTCACGATGAAGCGAGTCTGGTCTTTGTCCGGGCTGCTTTCGCCGCTACCACGGTAGACGCCTTGACGCAGGCTGAAGCCCAGGCCTTTGAGGGTGCCTTCCTGAAGGGTGTAGTCGACGCGTGCGTCACGTTCCCATTCGTTGTAGCTGCCGTCGCCCGACTTGTTGCGCACATCGTCACCACGCAGGTAGGCCACCGAAGCCTTCAGGCCTGGAACGCCCAGCGACGCGAAGTCATAGGAGTACTGACCGAAAGTGGTGTTTTCGCCGGCACGGGCGAACTGGTTGATCATGCTGTCGGTGAACAGGTAGAAGCTCGCGCCGCCGTTGCCTTCCAGCGAAGAAGTGGCGCCGTCCTTACGGACGCTACCTTGGTTCAGCCAGACGAAGCCACCATCATCACCCACTTGCTGGTGACCGAGCATCAGCGCGTGGCCACCCAGGGTGTAGGTGAACATGGCGCTCCAGGTCTTGTTGTCGACCTCGCCCGCGTTCTTGGCAAAGCCACCGTTGTTGTCGAAGGCATAACCGGTCTGACCATTCTTGCCATCGCTGCTGCTGTCGAAGTAGCGCAGGTCAGTCTTGAACGACTGGTTGTCGGCAATCTTGAAGACGTGAGTAGCACCCAGGAAGTGCTGCTTGTAGAAGTCTTCCAGGTTCGAGTAGTAGTACTGCAGGGTCAGGTCTGGGGTGAGCTTGTAGTCACCGCCGGCGAACTGGAACTTGTTGCTGTCGCGGAAAGCGCCAGAAACGGAAAGGCCGGTACGGTTGCTCGAAGCACGACCCATGGCGTGCGTCAGTTGACCTGCGTTGATGGTCAGGTTGTCGATTTCCTTCGACTGCAGGGTGCCACCCTCGAAGGTCTGCGGCAGCAGGCGACCATCGTTGGAGACCAGGATCGGCAGCATAGGCGCCAGGGCGCTACCGTAGTGGACCTCGGTCTTGGAGAAGCGAGCTTTGGCGTTACCACCAATGCGTGCCCAGTCATGGACTGCCGAACCATCGGAGTCGCTTGGGAAGAAGGTGTTGTTGGCATTTGGACGGCTACCACGGCCACCATCCAGGTGAATGCCCCACAGCGCTTGAATGTCAACACCAACGCCTACGGTGCCTTCGGTGAAGCCAGACAGGTAGTCGAGCTTGAAGCCCTGACCGCTTTCTTTCTGGTCAGTACCGCCGGTTTCACGGTTGTCGTCGTTGAAGTACATGGTGCGCGAGCTGAGCGACAGCTTGCTGTCTTCGACGAAACCGGCAGCGCCTGCTTGTTGGGCGAGAACCCCCAGTGCCACGGCCAGAGCCAGGCTGGACTTGTACATGTTTTGCTCCTCTACGTTCTAATTCTTGTGTATCTCTGGCGGTGGGATCTGCTGCCCCGCTCACCGTGGATTGGCGATTTAGTCCCAAAGCGTGACTAGTAAGTCAATCGTTTCTAAACGTTTCGAGACTTTGGTCTAAGGCGCCACCTGCGCTACAGGATAATGACAATCCTATAAATCCAAAATGACCGTTTTATGAATTTGTAAGATTTTTAAGGAATATGTTAGGAACCTTTACTACCGTTGGTTGTAGCGCCCACCCGCCTAATAACTATTGGTTATTTGCAAACGTTTGCTCATAACCTAATTCCGTATCGTTCTATAGGGACGGAAAAGCGTAGTTGGCTCCTCTGATTTCGCCATTGATAACGCGATCGGTGTGGGAGCGGCCTTGCGTCGCGAAAGGGCTGCACAGCAGCCCCAGCAATTTATGCAGTGCTGCTGATGCCCAGGGGCCGCGTTGCGGCCCTTTCGCGACACAAGGCCGCTCCCACAAAGCCCCCACTCTCCTGATGCTTAAAGCATTTGGCTCCTAAGCTAATGCAAAAAAGTTATTTATTTTAACTTTCTTAGATCATTTAGCCTTCTCGTCAACCCATCACACCCATCGCCTGACGAGAGGTTCACCATGATCCCGCACGCTCCGCTGCGCCTGTTCGCCGCCCTGACCCTCGCCAGCGCCAGCTGGTTGGCCCAGGCTGCCGACCTGACCGTTGCCTACCAGACCACCGTCGACCCGGCCAAAGTGGCGCAGGTCGATGGCGACTACGAAAAAGCCAGCAAGGCCAGCATCGACTGGCGCAAATTCGACAACGGCGCCGACGTGATCACCGCCGTGGCCAGCGGCGACGTGCAAATCGGCTACCTGGGTTCCAGCCCGCTGGCCGCTGCCGCCACCCGCAAGTTGCCGGTCGAAACCTTCCTTATCGCCACGCAGATTGGCGCCGGTGAAGCGCTGGTCGCCCGCGACAGCATCAAGACCCCGCAGGACCTGGTCGGCAAGAAGGTCGCCGTGCCGTTCGTGTCCACCGGCCACTACAGCCTGCTGGCCGCACTGAAAAGCTGGAACATCGACCCGTCCAAGGTACAGATCCTGAACCTGGCGCCACCGGCGATCATTGCCGCCTGGAAACGCGGCGACATCGATGCCACCTACGTCTGGGACCCGGCACTGGGCGTGGCCAAGGAAAGCGGCAAGGTGCTGATCACCTCCGGCGAGCTGGCCGAAAAAGGCGCACCAACCTTCGATGCCTGGATCGTGCGCAAGGACTTCGCCGCCAAGCACCCGGACGTGGTCAAGGCTTTCGCCAAGGTCACCCTCGACGCCTACGCCGACTACCGCAAAGACCCGAAAGCCTGGCTGGCCAACCCCGACAACGTGGCCAAACTGGCCAAGCTGTCCGGCGCCAAGCCCGGCGACATCCCGGTGCTGCTGCAGGGCAACGTCTACCCACTGGCCGCCGACCAGGCCAGCGCCTTGGGGGCGCCGACCACCCAGGCACTGACCGACACCGCCACCTTCCTCAAGCAACAAGGCAAGGTCGACGCGGTGCTGCCGGACTACTCGCCGTACGTCAGCGCCCAGTACCTGCCCAATTAAGCCTGTAGAACCCGACCGGAGCCCGCCATGGCCTTGCTCGAACTGGAGCGCATCAGCGCACAGTACCCCGGTGCCGCCACCCCGGTACTGGCCGACATCAACCTGAGCCTGGGGCCGCGCCAGTTACTGGTGGCCCTGGGGCCTTCCGGCAGCGGCAAGACCTCGCTGCTCAACCTGATCGCTGGCTTCGTCGCCCCCAGCAGCGGGCGCATCACGCTCGACGGTGTACCGGTGCAAGGCCCCGGTGCCGAGCGCGGTGTGGTTTTTCAGGACGATGCGCTGCTGCCCTGGCAGAACGTGCTGGGCAATGTCGCCTTCGGCCTGGAGCTGGCCGGCGTGCCGCGTGCAGAACGTGAAGCCAAGGCCCGCGAGATGCTGGCCCTGGTCGATCTCGCCGGCTTTGGCGAGCGGCGTATCTGGCAACTGTCCGGTGGCCAGAAACAGCGCGTGGGCCTGGCCCGGGCGCTGGCGGCCGACCCTCGGGTGCTGCTGATGGACGAACCGTTCGGTGCCCTAGATGCCTTCACCCGTAAGCAGATGCAAGAGCTGCTGCTGCAGGTGTGGCAACGCACCGCCAAACCGGTGTTCCTGATTACCCACGACATCGAAGAGGCGGTGTTCCTCGCCAGCGAGCTGGTACTGCTGGCACCCAACCCCGGGCGCGTAGTGGAGCGCCTGCAACTGGACTTCGGCCAGCGCTATGCCGCTGGCGAATCGGCCCGGGCGATCAAGTCCGACCCGGCCTTCATCGAAACCCGCGAGCACGTACTGGCCCGCGTGTTCTCCCAACGCCAAAGCCTGCAGGAGCGCGCATGAGCAGCCTGGACCTGCCGGTTACCGGCAAACCCGACAACCAAGCCCGGCCGGCCGCCAAGCTGCGCCGCCCGCTGTCCACCCGCTGGATCAGCACCCTGACCCTGGGCAGCCTGCTGCTGGCCTGGTGGCTGGTGACTGCCGCCGGCTGGGTCGAGCCGCTGTTCCTGCCCTCGCCCGCCGACATCCTGGCCAAGGCCTGGACCCTGCTGACCCAAGGCTATATGGATGCCAGCCTGTGGCAGCACCTGGGCGCCAGCCTGGGGCGCATTGGCGTGGCCCTGCTGGCCGCCACGCTGACCGCCATCCCGGTGGGCATCGCCATCGGCTACAACCGCGTGGCGCGCGGCATCCTCGACCCGCTGATCGAGTTTTACCGGCCGATCCCGCCGCTGGCCTATCTGCCGCTGATCGTCATCTGGTGCGGCATCGGCGAGCTGTCGAAGGTGCTGCTGATCTACCTGGCGATCTTCGCCCCGATCGCCATCGCCACCGCCACCGGCGTGCGCACGGTCGACCCGGCCAAGCTGCGTGCGGCGCAGTCGCTGGGTGCCAGCAAGGCGCAGTTGATTCGCCACGTGATCCTGCCCAGCGCGTTGCCCGACATCCTTACCGGCATCCGCATTGGCCTGGGCGTCGGCTGGTCCACCCTGGTGGCCGCCGAGCTGATCGCCGCCACCAGCGGCCTGGGCTTCATGGTGCAGTCGGCGGCGCAGTTCCTGGTTACCGATGTGGTGGTGCTGGGCATCCTGCTGATCGCCCTCATCGCCTTCGCCCTGGAAATGAGCCTGCGTGCCCTGCAACGCAAACTGGTGCCGTGGCACGGGCAAACACACTGACCACGCCAGCACACTGGTGCCTGACAAAGAGACCGACATGAGCCTGACCATCACCCCCCTCAGCCCGGCGCTCGGCGCCCAGATCAGCGGCGTGGACATCAGCCGCGACATCACTGCCGAACAACGCGACGCCATCGAGCAGGCGCTGCTGCAGCACCAGGTGCTGTTCTTCCGCGACCAGCCGATCAACCCGGAGCAACAGGCACGCTTTGCCGCCCGCTTTGGCGACCTGCACATCCACCCGATCTACCCCAACGTGCCAGAAACCCCTCAGGTGCTGGTGCTCGACACGGCGGTAACCGATGTGCGCGACAACGCCGTGTGGCACACCGACGTGACCTTCTTGCCGACCCCGGCCCTGGGCGCGGTGCTCAGTGCCAAGCAGTTGCCGGCCTACGGTGGCGATACCCTGTGGGCCAGCGGCATTGCGGCTTTCGAGGCGTTGTCGGCACCGCTGCGTGAAATGCTCGACGGGCTGACGGCCACCCATGACTTCACCAAGTCGTTCCCGCTGGAGCGCTTTGGCACCACGCCGGAAGACCTGGCGCGCTGGGAAGCCACGCGGCGCACCAACCCACCGCTGTCGCACCCGGTGGTGCGCACACACCCGGTGAGCGGGCGCAAGGCGTTGTTCGTCAATGAGGGGTTCACCACGCGCATCAATGAGCTGAGCGAGCTGGAAAGCGAGGCGCTGCTGAAGCTGCTGTTCGCCCATGCGACGCGGCCGGAGTTCAGCATTCGCTGGAGGTGGCAGGAGAATGATGTGGCGTTCTGGGACAACCGCGTGACCCAGCATTTTGCGGTGGATGATTACCGGCCCAATCGGCGGGTGATGCACCGGGCGACCATTCTGGGGGATGCGCCCTTTTAGTAGTTGCCTGTGCCGGCCTCTTCGCGGGTAAACCCGCTCCCACAGGTACAACACAGGCTTCGAAACCGGTGCCGTACCTGTGGGAGCGGGTTTACCCGCGAAGAGGCCAGTACAGGTTATTACCTGACCAGATGCAGGTACTGCATGTGCCGCTCGTACTGGTCGAGGATGTCGTTGATGATCTGTTCCTTGCTGTAGCCCACCAGGTCATAGTTCTGGCTGCCTTCGCTCAGGTGCACCTCCGCCCGGTAATAGCGGCGGTTCTTCAACTCCTGCGTGCCCAACCCACCCAGGGCGAACGATGGCGTGAAATAGCCACGCATCTGCACCTGGTAAATGAACGGCTGCTCCTCGCCATGGCCAATCTTCAGGCTGACGTTGTCGTGGCTCGGGTCGTCCTGGGTAATCAGCACCAGGCCCTTCTGCTCGAACACTTCGCGCACATCGGCAATTGCCGGGCGCACCACGTCGTCCATGAAGCGGTACACCTCATCACGCGACGGGAAGTGCACCGCCTGGCTCAGGCGTTGGCGCCAGCCGCCACGGCCGCGGCGTGAATGGGCAAACGGTGCCAGCGAATGCATCTGCGCGATCTGCCGCTGCGACTCCAGGTAGAACGCCTTGTGCAGGCCCCACATCATGCACAGCAGAATCAGCGAGAACGGCAATGAGGTCAGCACCACCGCCGACTTCAGCGAATCGATACTGCCGGCGAACAAAAGCGCACTGGTGATCAGCGCGGTCATCGCCCCCCAGAAGATGCGCAGCCAGTTCGGCCCGTCTTCATCGGCTTCCCCACCCTTGGCCGACAAGGTCGACAGCACCACGGTGCCCGAATCGGCCGAAGTGACGAAGAACACGAAGCTGATGAACACCGTCGTGGCGATCACCGCCTTGCTCCACGGGTAGGTCTCCAGCAGCAGGTACAGGCTCATCGACGGGTTATCCAGTGCCGACTGGCCCAACGCAGTCATGCCATGGTTGATTACCTGGTCGAGGGCGCTGTTGCCGAAGATCGACATCCACGCAAGGGTGAAGCCCAGCGGGATCAACAGCACGCCAAAGACGAACTCGCGGATGGTGCGGCCACGGGAGATGCGCGCGATGAACAGGCCCACGAACGGCGCCCAGGCAATCCACCAGGCCCAGTAGAACACCGTCCAGCCGCCCAGCCAGTCACGGTTCTCACCGTAGGCATACACGTCGAAGCTCTTGCGCGGCAGGGCGCCCAGGTAGTCGCCGAGGTTCTGGATCAGCGTATTGAACAGGTGCTGGGTAGGCCCGGCGAACAGCACAAACAGCAACAGCGCGCAGGCCAGGAACAGGTTGATGTCGCTCATCACCCGCACGCCCTTTTCCACCCCGGCGACGGCCACGGCCACCGCCGCGCCCATCATCAGGGTGATGAGGATCACCTGCACCCACTGGCTGTGGCTGATGCCGAACAGGTAGTCGAGGCCGGCATTCAGGTGCAGCACGCCAAAGCCCATGTCGGCGCCCAGGCCGAACACCGTGGCGATGATGCCAAAGCCGTCCACTGCGTAGCCGATCGGCCCGTTGATGCGCTTGCCGATCAATGGGTACAGCGCCGAGCGCAAGGCCAGCGGCAGGTTGTGCCGGTAGGCGAAGTAGGCCAGGGCCATACCGACGAAGGCGAACACCCCCCAGCCATGCAGGCCCCAATGCAGGAACAGGATCTGCATCGCCTGGCGCCCGGCCTCGGCCGTACTCGCTTCGCCCTGGGGCGGTTGCAGCATGTGGGTCAGCGGTTCGGAAACGCAGAAGAAGAACAGGGTGATGCTGATACCGGCGGCGAACAGCATGCCGGCCCACGACAGGTAGCTGAACTCGGGCTCGTCGTGGTCGGCACCGAGCTTGATCTTGCCATAGCCGGACAAGGCGGTGACCACCACGAAGACCAGGTACAGCGTCATTGCCAGCATGTAGTACCAGCCGACCGTGTTGGCCGCCCAGTTCTGCGCCGCCAGCAACCAGTCACCTGCGGCTTGCGGATAGGAAATGACCACCAGGCCGAAGATGAGGATGAAACTTGCCGCAAAGTAGAACACCGGGGGGTTCATGCGGATCTTGCCATTGGCAAGGGCAGGGGTCGGCGCACTCATTGGGGGTGCACCTCGTCGAATGACGTAAGGTTCGGAATGAACGGGTTCAGCAAAGGAATCCTCCTGTTGAACACCGGCAGCGGACCAGCGTTTTTCATTGAACAAGCGTTCAAGTTAAACATGGATCGGATTTCATTGCGAATTGGGGCGCTGATTGGTGCACGCCTGTTCTGGCCCTTTCGCGGGCTTGCCCGCGAAAAGGCCAGCACAGTTATAGAGAGGCTAGATCAATTCTTGTCCTGGCAATCCAGCTGCAGGTTGGCCTGGGTAATGTTGCTCTCGGCCGGCACACTGCGGGTCAGCCACACATTGCCGCCAATGGTCGAGCCTTTGCCGATGGTAATGCGCCCCAGCACCGTGGCCCCGGCATAGATCACCACGTCGTCCTCGACGATCGGGTGACGTGGCAGGCCTTTGTGCAGGGTGCCCGATTCATCGCTTGGGAAACGCTTGGCACCCAGGGTCACCGCCTGGTAGATGCGCACGCGCTCGCCAATGATCGCGGTTTCGCCGATTACCACACCGGTACCGTGGTCGATGAAGAAGCTCGGGCCGATCTGCGCCCCTGGGTGAATGTCGATACCGGTGGCCGAATGCGCCAGCTCCGAGCTGATCCGCGCCAGCAGCGGCAGGCCGGCCTGGTACAGGTGATGGGCCAGGCGGTGGTGGATGATCGCCAGGATGCCCGGGTAGCACAGCAGCACTTCATCGACGCTGCGCGCCGCCGGGTCGCCGTGGTAGGCGGCCAGCACGTCGGTGTCGAGCAATACGCGCAAGTCTGGCAGTGCGGCAGCAAAGCCCTGGACCAGGCTCAGGGCGTGGGCATCGACGCCAGCCAGTTCAGCCTTGCTTTGCCGTGCGGCGTAGCGCAGTTCCAGGCGGGCTTGGGCCAACAAGGCGGTCAGCGCGGCATCCAGGGTATGGCCAACGTAGAAGTCTTCACTTTCTTCGCGCAGGTCGACCGGGCCGAGGCGCATGGGGAACAGCGCGCCGCACAGTTGCTCCAGAATATGCCGCATCGCCTCGCGTGAAGGCAGCTCGCGCCCACCTTGCTCGCCACTGCTGCGGCCGTTGCGGGTGCGCCACTGCTCACGGGCGCCGCGCAGGCCGGTAACGATGCTCTGCAACTGCCAGTGCCCGGATGAAGATTGTTCGCTCACGGTGTTCTCCTGCCTGAGTAGGCCAACTATTTTTATCGGCAGGTCCGGCCTCTTCGCGGGTGAACCCGCTCCCACAGGTACTGCGCAACATTCAATATTTGCGCGATCCCTGTGGGAGCGGGTTTACCCGCGAAAGGGCCGGGCCTGCCTACATGCAATCCACTCTACGGCAAATCCGGCCCTTGGAAAAAACAACGCTTTATTCCATCCTGCACTAAGTCAGGCATAAGCAGCGATGACGGCGCGGGCAACCTCGCCTACCCTCAAAGCAGCCAGCACTTGGCACAAATCAAAAAGGAAATAACAAAATAATTTTTTATTATTTCCTGGCCTAAGCAGCCAACCCTATAGTCGCCACCCACTACTAACACCAAAAGCGCGGGGCTCCCACATGTCGAAATTCGCCAAACCGCTACTCAACGCCAGCCTGGCCCTCTTGCTGGGTGCCGGCCTGCTCAGCCAGGCCTTCGCCGGCGAGCAACTGAAGACCATCCAGGAAAAAGGCGTGATCAACGTCGGCCTGGAAGGCACCTACCCACCGTTCAGCTTCCAGGACGAAAACGGCAAGCTGACCGGCTTCGAAGTGGAGCTGTCCGAGTTGCTGGCCAAGGAGCTGGGGGTCAAGGCCAAGATCCAGCCGACCAAGTGGGACGGCATCCTCGCCGCACTGGAGTCCAAACGCCTGGACGTAGTAGTCAACCAGGTGACCATTTCCGAAGAGCGCAAGAAGAAGTACGACTTCTCCGAGCCCTACACCATCTCCGGCATCCAGGCACTGATCCTGAAGAAGAAGGCCGAGCAGCTGAATATCAAGGGCGCGCAGGACCTGGCCGGCAAGAAGGTCGGTGTGGGCCTGGGCACCAACTACGAACAATGGGTGAAAAAGGACGTGCCGCAGGCCGATGTTCGCACCTATGAAGACGACCCGAGCAAGTTCGCCGACCTGCGCAACGGCCGTATCGACGCCATCCTGATCGACCGCCTGGCCGCACTGGAATACGCGCAAAAAGCCAAGGACACCGAACTTGCCGGCGATGCCTTCTCGCGCCTGGAAAGCGGCGTGGCCCTGCGCAAAGGCGAGCCTGAACTGCTGGCGGCAATCAACAAGGCCATCGACAAGCTCAAGGCTGACGGCACGCTGGCCAAGCTGTCGGAAAAATACTTCGGTGCCGATGTCACCAAATGATCGCTGAAAGCCTGCAACTCGTTGTCGATTCCACGCCCTTCCTGCTGAAGGGCGCGGGTTATACGGTGCTGCTCAGCGTTGGCGGCATGTTCTTCGGCCTGGTGCTGGGCTTTGCCCTGGCACTGATGCGGCTGTCGAAGATCCTGCCGTTGAACTGGCTGGCGCGGGTCTACGTGTCGTTCTTCCGCGGCACGCCGCTGCTGGTGCAGCTGTTCGTGATCTATTTCGGCATGCCGCAGATCGGCATCGAGCTAGACCCTATCCCGGCCTCGCTGATCGGCCTGTCGCTGAACATGGCCGCCTACATCTGCGAAATCCTGCGCGCGGCGATCTCCTCGATCGACCGTGGTCAGTGGGAAGCCGCCGCCAGCATCGGCATGACCCGCGTCCAGGCCATGCGCCGGGCGATCCTGCCCCAGGCCCTGCGCACTGCCCTACCACCGTTGGGCAACAGCTTTATCTCGCTGGTCAAGGACACCGCCCTGGCGGCAACCATCCAGGTGCCCGAGTTGTTCCGCCAGGCCCAGCTGATTACCGCACGCACCTTCGAAGTGTTCACCATGTACGTGGCGGTCGCGGTCATCTACTGGGTGCTGTGCAGTATCCTCGCGCACTTCCAGAACCGCATGGAAGCGCGGGTCAACCAGCATGACCAGGAGCACTGAGCATGATTGAAGTCAAAGGCCTGTCCAAGCGGTTCAAGGGCCAGACCGTGCTCAACGGTATCGACCTGACCGTGCAGCCCGGCGAAGTGGTGGCCATCATCGGCCCCAGCGGCTCGGGCAAGACCACCTTCCTGCGCTGCCTGAACCTGCTGGAAACCCCCGATGCCGGGCAGATCCAGATTGGCGCCATCAGCATCGACGCCAACCGCCCGCTGGGTGGCCAGCAAAGTGCGATTCGCCGTTTACGCCAGCAGGCCGGGTTCGTGTTCCAGAACTTCAACCTGTTCCCGCACCGCACTGCCCTGGAGAACGTGATCGAGGGGCCGGTGATCGTCAAGAAGACACCCCGCGAGCAGGCCATCGAGCTGGGCCGGCGCCTGCTGGCCAAGGTCGGCCTGGCGGGCAAGGAAGACGCTTACCCCCGGCGCCTGTCGGGTGGCCAGCAGCAACGGGTGGCTATCGCCCGCGCCCTGGCCATGGAGCCGGAGGTGATCCTGTTCGACGAACCGACCTCGGCGCTGGACCCGGAGCTGGTGGGTGAAGTGCTGGCGACCATCCGCGGCCTGGCCGAGGAGAAGCGCACCATGATCATCGTCACCCACGAAATGAGCTTTGCGCGTGATGTGGCGAACCGGGTGATCTTCTTCGACAAGGGCGTGATCGTGGAACAGGGCGAAGCCAAGGCGCTGTTTGCGGCGCCAAAGGAAGAGCGTACCCGGCAGTTCCTGCGCAAGTTCCTCGGTACTGCTGCCTCGGAGTAAGCCTGTTCCGGTCTCTTCGCGGGCGTGCCCGCGAAAGGGCCGGCACATCCTCAACAAATCCCTCCTTCTATAAATATTCCAAAAAGTTAGTTCATAAACTTTTTATAAAGCATTAGGGTATATAAACCGGACCACCGGACCAACACACATCTGCCGCGATCAGCTGTAGCGGCATAACTATTTTGTGAGGTCAGGTATGGTCAGGATCACAATCACCCCAGTGCGTATCGCCAGGGCATTGAGTGCAGCCAAGGAGCGGTACTGATGTCCAGCCAACCCAATACCCAACTCCACAGCGACCTCGACAGCACGCCCCTGCTGCTGCCGGCCAAGGTACTGCGCAACGACGCCGAAGCCCTGCAAGCAGCCCGCGAACTGGCCAAGGTCGCCCGCGAGCAGGCCGCGCGCCGCGACCAGCAACGCAAATTGCCCTGGGCCGAGATCGAGCTGTTCACCCGCAGCGGCCTGGGCAGCATCAGCGTACCCAAGGCCCATGGCGGCGCCGATGTTTCGTTCGAAACCGTGGCCGAAGTGTTCCGCCTGATCAGCGCCGCCGACCCGGCCCTCGGGCAGATCCCGCAGAACCAGTTCGGCATTTTGCAGCTACTGCGCCTGACGGCCACCGAAGCGCAGCAGGCAGTCATCTTCCGCAGCGTGCTCGATGGCTGGCGCATCGGCAATGCCGGGCCTGAGCGCGGCACCAAGGACACCCTCACGCTCAAGGCGCGGATCACCCGCGTTGGCGATAGCTATCGCATCAGCGGCGAGAAGTTCTATTCCACCGGTGCCCTGTTCGCCCACTGGGTGGCAGTAAAAGCTTTGGATGACGAAGGCCGCCAGCGCCTGGCATTCGTGCGCCGAGGCAGCCCGGGGCTGCGTATCGTCGATGACTGGTCCGGGTTCGGCCAGCGCACCACCGCCAGCGGCACCGTGCTGCTCGACCAGGTGCCGGTGGATGCGGAGCTTGTGATCGACAACTGGCGCCAGCGCGATATCGCCAATATCCAGGGCGCGGTCTCGCAGCTGATCCAGGCGGCGATCGATGCCGGCATCGCCGAAGCAGCCATCGAAGACGCCATCAGCTTTGTGCGCGAAAAGTCCCGACCATGGATCGAGGCCAACGTGGACCGTGCCAGTGACGACCCCTATGTGATCGCCGATATCGGCCGCCTGAAACTTGAGCTGCACGCGGCAGAAGCATTACTGCGCAAGGCTGCGCGGGTGCTCGACGAGGTCAATGCAGCGCCGATCGATGCTGCCTCCGCAGCCCGCGCCTCGATCGCCGTGGCCGAGGCCAAGGTGCTGACTACCGAAATCGCCTTGCAGGCCAGCGAGAAGCTGTTCGAGCTGGCCGGCAGCCGTGCCACCCTCGCCGAGTTCAACCTCGACCGCCACTGGCGCAATGCCCGCGTGCACACCCTGCACGACCCGGTGCGCTGGAAGTATCACGCGGTGGGCGCTTACCACCTTAACGGCACCCTGCCTGCGCGGCATTCCTGGATCTGATTTGCGGGCCTTGGGGCTGCTTTGCAGCCCATCGCGACACAAGGCCGCTACTACAGGGATACGCGGCCCCATGCCGGTACGCGATCCCCTGTAGGAGCGGCCTTGTGTCGCGATGGGCCGCAAAGCGGCCCCTAGGGCCCCGGAGAAACACCATGACTACAAACATCATCACCAACGACACCCAAGCCCTGAATGTCGCCGAAGACATCGCCCAACAACTGCGCCGCGATAGCGCCCTGCGCGACCGCGAGCGCCGCCTGCCGCACGCCGAACTGGAGCTGTTCACCCGCTCCGGCCTGTGGGCCATCAGCGTGCCCAAGGCCTTCGGCGGCGCCGGCGTATCCAACGTCACCCTGGCCAAGGTCATCGCCCGCATCGCCCAGGCCGACGGCTCACTCGGGCAGATCCCGCAAAACCATTTCTACGGCCTGGAAGTACTACGGGTAAACGGCAGCCCCGCACAGCAACAGCGCCTGTACGCCGAAGTACTGGCCGGCCGCCGCTTTGGCAACGCCCTGGCCGAACTGGGCACCAAGACCGCCAACGACCGCACCACCCGCCTGAGCCGTGACGGCGACGGCTTCCGCATCAACGGGCGCAAGTTCTATTCCACCGGGGCTATCTACGCCCAGCGCATTCCCACCTCGGTGGTCGACGAACACGGCGTGCAGCACCTGGCCTTCGTCCCGGCCGACAGCCAGGGCCTGCAGGTGATCGACGACTGGAGCGGCTTCGGCCAGCGCACCACCGGCAGCGGCTCGGTGGTGTTCGACAATGTCTACGTCAGCGCCGCCGACGTGGTGCCGTTCCAGAGCGCCTTTGAACGCCCAACCCCGGTCGGCCCGCTGGCGCAGATCCTCCATGCCGCCATCGACACCGGCATCGCCCGCGCCGCTTACGAAGACGCCCTGCACTTCGTGCGCACCCGCAGCCGCCCGTGGGTCGACTCCGGCCTGGACAAAGCTACGGATGACCCACTGACGCTGAAGAGCTTCGGCCACCTGGCAATCCGCCTGCACGCAGCCGAGGCCCTGCTGGAACGTGCCGGCGAATACCTCGACCGCGCCCGCGACGACAGCACGGCCGAAAACGTTGCCGCGGCCTCCATCGCCGTGGCCGAGGCACGGGCCATCAGCACCGAGATTTCCCTTGCAGCCGGTACCGCGCTGTTCGAACTGGGCGGCAGCCAGGCCACCCTGGCCGAGCACAACCTCGACCGCCACTGGCGCAACGCCCGCGTGCACACGCTGCACGACCCAGTGCGCTGGAAGTACCACGCCATCGGCAACTACTACCTCAACGATGCCAACCCACCGCGCCGGGGGACCATCTGATGGCCAAGCAGATCCTGCTCAATGCCTTCAACATGAACTGCATCGGGCACATCAACCACGGCCTGTGGACCCATCCACGGGACACCTCGACCCAGTACAAGACCCTGGACTACTGGACCCATCTGGCACGCCTGCTGGAGCGTGGCCTGTTCGACGGGCTGTTCATCGCCGATATCGTCGGCACCTACGACATCTACGGCCAGTCGCTGGATGTCACCCTCAAGGAGTCGATCCAGCTGCCGGTCAACGACCCGCTGTTGCTGGTTTCGGCCATGGCTGCGGTTACCCGGCACCTGGGTTTCGGCCTTACCGCCAACCTCACCTACGAGGCGCCGTACCTGTTCGCCCGTCGCCTCTCCACCCTCGACCACTTGAGCAATGGCCGGGTGGGCTGGAACATCGTCACCGGCTACCTCGACAGCGCCGCCCGGGCCATGGGCCTGGCGCAGCAACCCGAGCATGACCGCCGTTACGACCAGGCCGATGAATACCTGCAGGTGCTGTACAAGCTGCTGGAAGGCAGCTGGGCCGACGATGCCGTGGTCGCCGACCGCCAGCAGCGCGTTTACGCCCAGCCCGACAAGGTGCGCAAGGTTCAGCACCAAGGCGAGTTCTACAAGGTCGACGGCTACCACCTGTGCGAGCCCTCGCCGCAGCGCACCCCGGTGCTGTTCCAGGCCGGCAGCTCGCAACGTGGCCTGGCCTTTGCCGGCAACCATGCCGAATGCGTGTTCATCAGCGGCCAGGACAAGGCTGCCACCCGCACCCAGGTCGACAAGGTGCGCGCCGCGGCCCAGGCCGCCGGGCGCGACCCGCAGGCGGTCAAGGTGTTCATGGGCATCACGGTGATCGTCGCCGAGACCGAGCAACAGGCCCAGGCCAAGCACACCGAGTACCTGCGCCATGCCAGTGCCGAGGCCGGGGTGGCGCACTTCGCCGCATCCACCGGCATCGACTTCGCCGCCTTTGAGCTGGACGAGCCGATTGCCTTCAGCCAGGGCAACGCCATCCAGTCCGCCACGCACCAGTTGCAGGACAGCGCCTGGACCCGCCGGCGCCTGCTGCAGCAACACGCCCTGGGTGGCCGCTACGTAACCCTGGTCGGCGCGCCCGAGCAGGTGGCCGAGCAGTTGATCGCCTGGATCGATGAAACCGGCCTGGACGGCTTCAACCTGACCCGCACCGTCACCCCGGAAAGTTATGAAGACTTCATCGACCTGGTCATCCCGCAATTGCAACAGCGTGGTCGCTACAAGACCGCCTACGCCGAAGGCACCCTGCGCGAAAAGCTGTTCCAGGCCGACCACCCGCACCTGCCCGCCGACCACCCCGGTTCGGCTTACCGCTTCACCCCTACCCCTGCCCCGACTGGAGCCCTGCACCATGCTTGAGAAACTGTTCCGGCCCGTTGCGGCCATTGCCCTCACCCTCGGCCTGTCCGCCAGTGCCCTGGCTGCCGAACCACTGAAGATCGGCACCACCTCGGCCTTTGCCATTCCGCTGGAAGCTGCAGTCGAAGAAGCGCACAAGCAGGGCCTGGAAGTGAAGCTGATCGAGTTCAGCGACTGGATTGCGCCCAATGTCAGCCTCAACAGCGGCGACATCGACGTGAACTACTTCCAGCACATCCCGTTCCTGGAAAACGCCAAGGCTGCTGCGGGCTTCAACCTGGTGCCATACGCGTCGGGCATCATCAACAACGTTGGCCTGTACTCGAAAAAGTACAAAAGCTTCGCCGAGCTGCCTGAGGGTGCCAGCGTGGCCATCGCCAACGACCCGATCAACAGTGGCCGTGGCTTGCAACTGCTGGCCAAGGCCGGGCTGATCAGCCTCAAGCCTGGGGTTGGCTACAAGGCCACCGAGGACGATATTGTCGCCAACCCGAAAAAGCTGAAGATCCTGCAGGTGGAGGCGGTGCAGCTGGTACGCGCCTATGACGATGCCGACCTGGTGCAGGGCTACCCGGCCTACATCCGCCTGGCCAACAGCTTCGACGCCAGCTCGGCGCTGCTGTTCGATGGCCTGGAAAACAAGGAGTACGTGATCCAGTTCGTCATTCGCCCACAGAGCAAGGACGACCCGCGCCTGGCCAAGTTCGTCGATATCTACCAGCACTCGCCAGCTGTGCGTGCGGCGCTGGACAAGGCCCACGGCAAGCTCTACCAGGCCGGCTGGGAGGGCTGACATGAGCCAGGCCAGCGCGCTCAGGGCGCCCACCGCACAACCACTGCCAGCAACCGCCAGGGAGCAGGCCCTGCGCCCAGAGGTCAATGAAGCCCATGTGCGCTTCATTGGCCTGGGCAAGACCTACCCAGGGCAGGCGCAACCGGCCTTGCAAGGCATCGACCTGAACATCCGCCGTGGCGAGATCTTCGGCATCATCGGCCGCAGCGGTGCCGGTAAGTCATCGCTGCTACGCACCATCAACCGCCTGGAGCAACCCAGCCAGGGCCGGGTGCTGATCGACCAGGTGGACATCGCGCCGTTCGACGAGGACCACCTGGTAGCGCTGCGCCGGCGCATCGGCATGATCTTCCAGCACTTCAACCTGATGTCGGCCAAGACCGTGTGGCAGAACGTCGAGCTGCCGTTGCAGGTGGCCGGTGTGGCCAAGGCCGAGCGCCAGCGCAAGGTGCGCGAACTGCTGGAACTGGTCGGCCTGCAGGAAAAGCATCACGTCTACCCGGCGCAGCTGTCTGGCGGGCAGAAGCAGCGCGTGGGTATTGCCCGGGCGCTGGTGCATGACCCCGAGATCCTGCTGTGCGACGAGGCCACCTCGGCGCTGGACCCGGAAACCACCGCCTCGATCCTTGAACTGCTGCGCGACATCAACCAGCGCCTTGGCCTGACCATCGTGCTGATTACGCATGAGATGGCGGTTATCCGCGATATCTGCCACCGGGTGGTGGTGCTGGAACGCGGTGCAGTGGTCGAGCAGGGCGAAGTATGGCGGGTGTTCGGTTCACCACGCCACGAGGTCACCCGCACGTTGCTGGCACCGTTGCAGGCTAGGCTGCCAGCCACACTGCAAGCCAGCCTGCGGGCCAGCCCGGCGAGCCACGACAGTGCCGTGGTGTTGAAGCTGACCCTGTTCGGCGAGCCGGAGCTGTCCGCTCTGTTCAACGACCTGGGCGGCCGTGTGCGCCTGCTGCAAGGCGGTGTGGAAACCATTGGCGACCATGCCCTGGGGCAGTTGATCCTGTCGGTGCAGCACTCGCCGCACGACACCCATCAATTGCTGGAACACGCCCGCCGCTGGGCCGAGGACGTGGAGGTACTGGGCCATGTGGTTTGATCGCCTGCTCGAAGGCTTGCTCGACACCCTGCTGATGGTCGGTGTGTCTTCGTTGATTGCCCTGCTGGTGGGGGTGCCGATGGCCGTGCTGCTGGTTACCAGCGACAAAGGCGGGATCTTCGAAGCGCCGCTGCTGAACCGGGTACTGGGCGCCTTCGTCAACCTGTTCCGCTCGATCCCGTTCCTGATCCTGATGGTCGCACTGATCCCCTTCACCCGCCTGGTGGTGGGTACCACCTATGGTGTGTGGGCAGCAGTGGTGCCACTGACGATTGCCGCCACGCCGTTCTTTGCACGGATAGCCGAGGTGAGCCTGCGCGAAGTCGACCATGGCCTGGTGGAAGCCGCGCAGGCCATGGGCTGCCGGCGCTGGCACATCGTTTGGCATGTGCTGTTGCCCGAGGCGCTGCCAGGGATCGTAGGTGGCTTCACCATTACCCTGGTAACCCTGATCAACTCCTCGGCCATGGCCGGGGCGATTGGTGCCGGGGGCCTGGGGGATATCGCCTACCGCTATGGCTACCAGCGCTTCGACAGCCAGATCATGCTGACCGTGATCGCCATGCTGGTGGCGTTGGTGGCGTTGATCCAGCTGGGTGGGGACCGGCTGGCGAAGGGCTTGAACAAGCGATAGACAGAGGGCCGCAAAGCGGCCCCGGCAATCTCAACCCCAGTGCAGATCTGCAGGTGGCACTGGCCGCCCGAACCAGTACCCCTGCCCCAGCTGACACAGCTCCTGCAGCAGGAAACTGGCCTGCTCCGCCTGCTCGATGCCCTCGGCATGCACCTGCATGCCCATGCTGCGTGCCAGGGCAATGATCACCCGCACAATCGCGATGTCATCCTCATCCAGCGGCAAGCCGGCAACGAAGCCCTGGTCGATCTTCAGCTTCTGCACCGGCAAGCGCTTGAGCCGCAGCAGCGACGAATAGCCGGTGCCAAAGTCATCGATGGCCAGCGTCACGCCCAGCTCACGCAGACGATGCAGTTGTTCCAGCGCCACTTCAGGGTCTTCCATCACCGCGCTTTCGGTCACTTCCAGCTCCAGCAAGGCCGGAGCCAGGCCGGTGTCGTGCAGTACCTCGGCCACCTGCCGGTACAACTCGTGCTGGCCAAACAGGCGGCTGGAGATATTCACCGCCACAAATGCCAGCTGCCGGCCTTCCCCCTGCCATTGCACCATCTGCTGGCACGCCTGGCGCAACACCCAAGTGTCGATCTCGGCAATCAACCCGGTGCGTTCGGCAATCGGGATGAACTCGCCTGGCGGTACCAGGCCACGCTGGGGGTGCTGCCAGCGCACCAGCGCTTCGACCCCGACCTGGCTGCCGGTAGCCAGGTCGTGCACTGGCTGGTAGAACACCCGCAGCTCGTCCTGTTCCAGCGCCCGGCGTAGCTCGCCGGCAGTTTCAACCCGGTGCTGGGCGTGGGCGGTCAGCTCTTCGGTGTACAGCGCATAGCAGGCCCGCCCATTGCTCTTGGCCTTGTACAACGCCGAGTCGGCATTGCGCAGCAACTGCTCGGCACTCAAGGCGTCGCTGGGGAACAGGCTGATGCCCGCGCTGACACTGATGAACAGGCGATGGCCATCAAACAGGAACGGCTCACGCATGCGCTCGATGATGCGCTGCGCCAGCTTGCCGGCCTGGCCAACCTGCTGGCAGTTCTCGGCCAGCACGCCGAACTCGTCGCCGCCCAGGCGCGCCAGGGTCACACCAGTGCCCAGCACCTCGCCCAGGCGCTCGCCCACCAGCTTCAGCAACTGATCACCGATGGTATGGCCAAGGCCGTCGTTGATGCTCTGGAAGTGGTCCAGGTCCAGCAGCAACAGGGCACAACCACGCTTGTTGAGCTGGGCTGCCGCCAGGGCTTGCTCGACCCGGTCGGTGAACAAGAGGCGGTTGGGCAGGCCGGTTAGCGGGTCGTGGTGAGCCAGGTAGGCCAGCTCCTGCTCCGAATGCTTGATCGCGCTGATGTCACTGAACACTGCCACGTAGTGGCTAAGCTCACCCTCATCGTCGCGGATGGCGCAAATGGTCTGCCACTGCGGGTAGATTTCGCCGCTCTTGCGCCGGTTCCAGATTTCCCCGCTCCATTCGCCCTGGTCAGCCAGCGTGGCGAAGATCTGCTGGTAGAACGCCACGCCATGGCGGCCGGACTTGAACTTGTTCGGGCGCTGGCCGATGACTTCGTCCTGCTGGTAGCCGGTGATGCGCATGAAGGCGCGGTTGACGTGCACGATCAGGCCATGGCGGTCGGTCACCAGCACGCCTTCGAGGGTGCTGTCGAACACCGCGGCGGCCATGCGCAGCCGCTCACGGTCCTCACAACGCAAGCGTGCGCCGTGGCCGATGAAGTTGAGCAAGCGCACCCGCGACACATAAATCAGCAAGGCACTGAGCAGCACCCACACCACCACGTTGATCTGCCGGCCAACGATCAGCGCCAGCGTGTCGTCAGTCATACCGTGCAGCACCACCTCGGCCAGGGTCAGCCAAAGGATCGAGAGCACCACATACAGCGCAGCCATGCGCAAGGCGTCGCGAACAGAAACAGACATGTCGGGTGCAATTGCCCATAAAAAAAGATGGGGCATTATAAAGGCTGAAACATGTCGTGACCTCCTATCTGAAAGGGTGACTGGTTTTATTTCCTCCTCAAGGGATAATCAGCCCCTCCTCCTGCATTCCGAGGGTTTTTACACCTATGTGGTACAACGGCCTGCTCGACTTGTCGGCCTGGCAACTGGTCGGCATCACCTTGTTGATGACCCACGTGACCATCGTCAGCGTCACGGTCTACCTGCATCGCTACTCCGCGCACCGGGCCCTGGAGCTCAACGGCGCGCTCAAGCATTTCTTCCGCTTCTGGCTGTGGCTGACCACGGCGCAGAACACCCGCGAATGGACAGCCGTCCACCGCAAGCACCACGCCAAGTGCGAAACCCCCGACGACCCGCACAGCCCGGTGTACAAGGGCCTGGGTACCGTGCTGCGTAAAGGTGCCGAGCTTTATCGGGAAGAGGCGCGCAACCCCGAAACCCTGCGCATCTACGGCAAGAACTGCCCGGACGACTGGGTCGAGCGCAACCTCTACTCGCGCTACAAGCTGGGCGGTATTGCCCTGATGGCGGTGATCGACCTGCTGCTGTTCGGCACCATCGGCATCACCATCTGGGCGGTGCAAATGATGTGGATCCCGTTCTGGGCCGCCGGTGTGGTCAACGGCCTGGGCCATGCGCTCGGCTACCGCAATTTCGAATGCCGCGACGCCGCCACCAACCTGGTGCCGTGGGGCATCGTCATCGGTGGCGAAGAGCTGCACAACAACCACCACACCTACCCCAACTCGGCCAAGCTGTCGGTCAAGCGCTGGGAGTTCGACATGGGCTGGGCGTGGATCCGCCTGTTCTGCCTGTTGCGCCTGGACAAGGTGCAGCGTGTGGCACCTATCGCCCACCGGGTGACGGGCAAGGCCAGCCTGGACATGGACACCGCCATGGCCATCCTCAACAACCGCTTCCAGATCATGGCCCAGTACCGCAAGCTGGTGATCGGCCCGCTGGTCAAGCAGGAACTGGCCCGGGTCGACGCCTCGGTGCGCCACCACTTCCGCCGCGCCAAGCGCCTGCTGTCGCGTGAAACCAGCCTGCTGGAAGACCGCCACCATGTGCGCATCGAGTCCATGCTCGCCCACAGCCAGGCGCTGAAGACCATCTACGAAAAACGCCTGGCGCTGCAGCAGATCTGGGCGCGCACCAGCGCCAACGGCCACGACATGCTGGCCGCCATGAAGGACTGGGTACACGAGGCCGAAACCAGCGGTATCCATGCCCTGCGTGACTTCGCGGCACAACTCAAGACCTACTCCCTGCGCCCGACCGGCGCCTGAGCGCCGTTGATCGGCACGCCCCCTTGGCGGGGCGTGCCGTTCGGAACTTCGCCCCCTCGTTTCCACTCCAATCCGGCACATCGCCCGCGTGGCGGGCCGGATGCTGGCCGCACGCCTTTATGTCGAGACCCGTTTCGTGCACATGGCCAAGAACATTACAACGACATTGCCCGGCACCGCTCCTCCTGAAGCCGCACAGACCTTGCTGGCCCTGCTCCACGCCCAGGGCGAGGTTGCCCGCCTGAGCGAGCGCGAGCAGCTGTTCAGCTCGCTGCTCGACAGCGTCAATGCGGTGCTTTGGGCTTTCGACTGGGAAACCCGTCAGGTGCTTTACGTAAGCCCCGCCTATGAGCGTATCTTCGGCCGCCCGGCCAGCCTGGTGCTGGCCGACTACAACGAGTGGCGCGACAGCATCTACCCCGATGACCTGGAGTTCGCCGAGCGCAGCCTGGCCCAGGTGCTGCTCCAGGGTTCGGTGGAAGACCGCGAGTACCGCATCCTCAACGCCGACGGCCAGCTGCGCTGGCTGAGCGACAAGTGCTACATCAACCAGCAGCGCGATGGCGAGCGGGTGATCATCGTCGGCATCGCCGAAGACATCACCGAGAAGAAACAGCTCGAAGGCGAGCTTCAGCGCCTGGCCACCACCGACGCGCTGACCCAGAGCAGCAATCGCCGGCACTTCTTTGAATGCGCCCAGCAAGCCTTCGACAGCGCCCGCGAAAACGGCACGCCGCTGGCTTTCCTGCTGCTGGATATCGACGACTTCAAGCGTATCAACGACAGCTACGGCCACCAGGAAGGCGACCAGGTGCTGCAACACATCGCCGACAGCGGCAAGGCCGTGCTACGCCGTGGCGACCTGTTCGGGCGCATTGGCGGCGAAGAATTCGCAGCGGTGTTCCCGGGCTGCAGTGCCCAGGAAGCAGAGCAGATTGCCGAGCGCTTGCAGCGCCAGATTCAGCACCTGAGCTTCAGCCATGGCGAGCAGACGTATGGGGTAACGGTAAGCCAGGGGCTGACTGGGTTGACCGATGAGGATGTGGCACTGGACAGCCTGTATGCCCGGGCCGATGCCGCGATGTACCAAGCCAAGCGGCAAGGCAAGAACCAGATCGTCCGCGGCTGACTGCCCGACACAGTACTTGCAGGCCTGCACGATCCCTGTAGGAGCGGCCTTGTGTCGCGAAAGGGCTGCGAAGCAGCCCCGGCGATTTCAGCTTGAAGCAAAAATCGAGGGGCGCTTCGCACCCCGATCGCGACACAAGGCCGCTCCTACAGGGTCTGTGCCAAGCTCAAGGAGCCTCGTCGGCTTGTACTGGGTCTTCAGCCGCTGGCGCCGGCTTGGTTTCGGGGTTTTCCACCTTACGCAGCCGGTTAAGCTCCGGCAGGCCAAGCTTGAGCAAACGCGCGGTCTTGCCACTGGCCACCTTCTCCAGCCCCTGCTCGGCCGGCAGCCGCGACAGCTGCCCGGCCAGGTTCATGGCCAGGATCTCTCGCGAATACACCCCGCCGCCCAACTGATAGATCGCCGCGATCAACTCACGCAGTGCCAGTGGCAAACGCCAACGCGTACGCAGCGCCGAGCCGAACGCCGCACCGAATTCGTTTAGCGCCAGCTGGACCTTGTCCTCGTCCAGCTCGCCCCCGGCCAGCCGCCATTCCTGCAGGCAACGCAGCACCGCCAAGTCGCCCAGGCAATGCAGCAACCCCGCGCAGTAGCAACGCCCCTCGTCCAGCTCCAGCATGCGCGCCAGGGTACGGCCATATTCGGCCGTGTGCAGCGACAAGTCCCAATAACGGGCCGCATGCTCGGCCAGCAGCGGGTCGCTAAGGCGTGCGCTGCGCTTGAGGGTCATGCCCAGGATCAGGTTCATGCTCTGGGTGCTGCCAAGCTTGTTCAGGGCTTGCAGCAACGTCTGTACCGGTGCTTCACGGTGCAGCGCCGCGCTGTTGGCCGCAGCGATCAATACGGCGGTAACCTGAGGGTCGTTACGCACCTCCTCTTCGAGCACCCTCAGGTTCAGGCCCTGTGGGTTGAGCGCGCGCTTGATCGCCTTTTGCACATCGGCCAGCAGCGGCCCGCCATCGGCGTTAGCCCGGCGCTGCTCAAGGTAGGCCGGCAGGCTGGCACCTGCCTGCAAGGCCGGCGCCACCGGGCAGGCTATTTCTTCGCCAACGGCCACCAGCAACTCTTCCAGGCGCTTGCGCAGCTTGTCCAGGTTCAGCGGCTTGCTCAGGTAGGCTGTGGGGTGCAGCGGCAGCGCCTCGCGCACACTGGCGCTATCGCTGCGGTTGCTCATGAGGATGAACGGCAAGCTTGACCCTTTGGCGCGCACCTTGCGCAGCAGGTCGAGGCCATCGACACCAGCCAGTTCGCGGGCTGCGATGATCAGGTCGGGTTTGCTGGACAAGGCACTGAGCGCCTGCGAGCCGTCGGCGCATACCTGCACGCGCGCGTCACAGCGCACGCTGAGCAGCATTTCGCTGAGCATGTCACGTACCCAAGGGTCGCCTTCGACAATCAGTACGCTTGGTGGGGTGGGGTCTGCAGCGTTCATCGCCAACTACTCCTGAATAGCCTGACACACAGTCCGTCGCAGCTTCCAAAGCAAGTCCTGCGACAACCATAGCGCCACATGGCTTTTCTGGGCACAAAAAAACCCGCCGAGGCGGGTTTTTTCTGAAGCGTGTCACATCAGGCGATTTCAGCGAAGCACTCTTCGATGATGGCCAGGCCTTTGTCCAGCAGCGCGTCTTCGGCGGTCAGCGGAACCAGGATACGCAGGACGTTGCCGTAGGTGCCGCAAGACAGCAGGATCAGACCCTTTTCGCGTGCCTTGGCCACAACCTGGCCAACAGCAGCAGCGTTCGGGGTGTGAGTGCCATTCTCGAACACTTCGACGGCAATCATCGAGCCCAGACCACGGACGTCGCCGATGATCGGGTGCTTCTTCTGGATTTCGCGCAGGCCAGCGGTCAGGCGCTCACCCACAGCCTTGCTGCGGTCCAGCAGTTTTTCTTCTTCGAACACTTCGATCACGGCCAGGGCCGCGGCGCAAGCGATCGGCGAACCGGCGTAGGTGCCGCCCAGGCCGCCTGGGGCGATGGCGTCCATGTACTCGGCCTTGCCGCACACACCGGCCAGCGGGAAGCCGCCAGCGATGGATTTGGCGAAGGTGGTCAGGTCAGGCGCAACGCCCATCTGTTCCATGGCGAAGAAGGTGCCGGTACGGCCAGCGCCAGTCTGTACTTCGTCGGCGATCAGCAGGATGCCGTGCTGGTCGCACAGGGCGCGCAGGCGCTTCATCAGCTCTTTCGGCGCTGGCAGGAAGCCGCCTTCGCCTTGTACTGGCTCGAGGATGATCGCGGCGATGTCACGTGGCTCGGCGTCGTTCTTGAAAATGCGCTCGACCGAGGCGATAGCGTCGTCAACGCTGATACCGTGCAGTTCGCTCGGGAACAGGGCGCGGAAGATGCCGCCTGGCATCAGGCCCATGCCGGCGGAGTACGGCACGACCTTGCCGGTCAGGCCCAGGGTCATCATGGTACGGCCGTGGTAGCCGCCGGTGAAGGCGATGACGCCAGCGCGGCCAGTGGCAGCACGGGCGATCTTGACGGCGTTTTCAACGGCTTCGGAGCCAGTGGTAACCAGCAGGGTCTTCTTGTCGAAGTCGCCTGGCACCAGCTTGTTGATCTTTTCGCACAGCTCTACGTAAGGCTCGTAGGCCAGCACCTGGAAGCAGGTGTGGCTGACCTTGGTCAGCTGGTCTTGCACAGCTGCAACCACTTTCGGGTGCAGGTGGCCGGTGTTCAGTACTGCGATGCCGCCAGCGAAGTCGATCAGTTCGCGGCCTTCAACGTCGATCACGGTCGAGTTCTTCGCGGTGTCGACGAAGATCGGGTGGATCTGGCCGACGCCACGTGGGACGGCAGCTACACGACGTTGCATCAAGGATTCGTTGGTCTTGCTCATAATGCCCTCATTGCGCCGACAGGAATGGCGCTTTTATTCGGGGGTGGCTGGGAGTGCTCGCGAACAGTATTCGTTGATCGACTGCCGCAAACGCCCTGGCCACCAGGTACTGCAATGTAAAAAAGGCCAGCGAGACGTCGCTCTCGCGCCCCGCTGGCAGAGGTAAAGCCTTTACCGTGCGATCAGACGCTGATGCACAGGTATTTGATTTCGAGGTAGTCCTCGATACCGTACTTGGAACCTTCGCGGCCCAGGCCCGAAGCCTTGATGCCACCGAACGGTGCCACTTCGTTGGAGATCAGGCCGGTGTTGATACCCACCATGCCGTAT
>NZ_JBDJLK010000024.1:0-73238 GCF_039673335.1 Pseudomonas sp. TWI929 | reverse complement strand
ACGCAAGGCCGCTCCCACAGGGACCGCGCAAGGCTCAAGGCCAGCGCGGTTTTTGTGGGAGCGGCCTTGCGTCGCGATACGAGGACGAAGTCCTCGCCAAGAACACCAACAACATTGCCGGCGAGCGCCAACCATGACATCACCCAGCCAATTCTCCCCCGACCACCCGGTCCCCACCGCCCAGCGCATCTTCGGCGCCCGCGACCTGTTCTCACTGTGGTTCTCCCTCGGCATCGGCCTGATGGTGCTGCAGGTCGGCGCCATGCTGGCGCCTGGCCTGGGCCTTGCCGGCGCAGTACTCGCCATTGCCCTGGGCACTGGGGTGGGCGTGCTGCTGCTGGGCGCCGCCGGGGTCATCGGCAGTGACACCGGCCTGTCCGCCATGGGCACCCTGAAACTGAGCCTGGGTAGCCATGGCGCGCGCTTGCCAGCGCTGCTCAACCTGCTGCAACTGGTGGGCTGGGGCGCTTTCGAGATCATTGTCATGCGCGATGCCGCCAGCCTGCTGGGCGCGCGCGCCTTCGGCGAAGACAGTGCCTGGAACAGCCCGATGCTGTGGACCCTGTGCTTCGGTGCCCTGGCCACCTTGCTGGCGGTGAGTGGGCCACTGGCGTTCGTACGCAAGGTACTGCGCGCCTGGGGTATCTGGTTGCTGCTGGGGGCTTGCGTCTGGCTGACCTGGAACCTGTTCGCCAAAGCCGACCTGGCTGAGCTGTGGAGCCGCGCCGGGGACGGTTCGATGTCGCTGGCGGTAGGTTTCGACATCGTGATTGCCATGCCGCTGTCGTGGCTGCCGCTGATCGCCGATTACTCGCGTTTCGCCCGCAACGGCAAGCATGTGTTCGGCGGTACGGTAATTGGCTACTTCATCGGCAACACCTGGCTGATGAGCCTGGGCGTGGCCTACACCCTGGCCTTTGCCGCCAGTGGCGAAGTCAATGCGCTGCTGCTGGCCCTGGCCGGTGCCGGCATGGGTATCCCGCTGCTGCTGATTTTGCTGGATGAGTCGGAAAAGGCCTTTGCCGACATCCACTCGGCGGCGGTTTCCACCGGTGTGCTGCTGCCGCTGAAGGTCGAGCACCTGGCGCTGGCCATCGGCGTGCTGTGCACCCTGATTGCCTTGCTGGCGCCACTGGCCCAGTACGAAAACTTCCTGCTGTTGATCGGTTCGGTGTTCGCGCCGCTGTTCGGCGTGGTGCTGATGGACCACTACGTAGTCCGTCGCCGCCGCCTGCCGGCACAGGTGGCTGGCTTGCACTGGCAAGCGCTGCTGGCCTGGTTTGCGGGGGTGGCGGCCTATCACTTGATCGCCGCCAATGCACCGGAGTTTGGCGCTACCCTGCCAGCATTGCTGCTGGCAGGTGTACTGCATGGGCTGCTAAGCCTCAGCCGCGGCCGGGAAACAGTTCAGGCTTGAGCACGCCATTCAGGCGCGGGTAGGGGATCTTCAGTTCCACGTGGCCCATGGAGTAGGGCGCGATGGCATAGACCTCGTACTTGACCACCACTGCGCCGTACGTCAGGGCGATGTGCGGCGACTTCTTGAACGGCCAGGTTTTGACGAACTCGGCGTCCTTGTCCATGCCCACGCTGATCAGCCAGGCGCGGTGCGACTCCTCGACGGTTTTCCAGAAGGTGTCTTCCTGGCCGGGCAGCAGCATGTCCTGCAAGGTCAGCACCTTGTCCAGCTTGCGCGAGTAGTTGATGAAGCCGCGCCCAGGCATGCCGTGGGCGCCGCCACTGTCCAGGTAGCTGGACAGCTCGATGATCACCAGCCCGTCATGCTGCTCGCGTACCTTGGCTTGCAAATAACTGCTGTTACGTTTGTCGGCACTGGCCAGGTATTGCTGCTCGTAAGCCTGCAGGGTGGCTGGCGCGGTGCCATGCTGATTATCTTCGGTCAGCTGCAGCAGGCGCTTTTCGACGATGCCGTCGAGCTTGGGCAGGGCCGGGAAATGGATCATGTCGATGTTCACCAGCGGGCAGTCGCTTGCGCTGCAGCCGGGTTTGACATGTTCCCAGGCGTCGCGCTTGACCTCGAGCGGGGCCCGGTAATTGGGCGCGAACAGGCTCTGGCAGGCGCCAAGAGCGAGTGCCAGCACGGCCACGGAAGTCAGTTTGACAAGTGTCATGATGATCCTTGCAGAACAGGGAAAAGTCGGCCTTTGACCGTCTGCGCGGCCTTCAGTTCGCCACTAAGCTAACAGAGTGAAGACGTGCTGTCCCGAGTGCGCGAACGGTTGCCGGAAAGGGATGAAACGGGCAAGCGTGCAGAGTAGGATGGCGCGATGCGGTAATTGTGCGGTTGATGTAGCAACGAGGATTTCCATGTCAGACACGTTGAATTCGGTGCCCAAGGCGGTCGAGATCGTCAAGCGGGCCAACTGCTTCCAGGGCTTTTACAAGCTCGACAAGGTGCACTTGCGCCACGAGTTGTTTGCCGGGGGCATGGGCCGTGAGATCAGCCGCGAGCTGTTCGTGCGCCACGATGCCGTGTGCGTGCTGCCTTATGACCCGCAACGCGATGAAGTGGTGCTGATCGAGCAGTTCCGCGTGGGCGCCATGGGTAAGGCCGACAACCCTTGGCTGATCGAGATGGTTGCCGGGCTGATCGACAAGGACGAACAACCCGAGGAAGTCGCCCACCGCGAAGCTGAGGAGGAGGCTGGCCTTACGTTCAGCGCGCTTTGGCCAATGACCCGCTACTTCCCGTCGCCCGGCGGCAGTGACGAATTCGTTCACCTGTTCCTTGGCCGCTGCAGCAGCGAGGGCGCCGGTGGCCTGCACGGCCTGGAAGAAGAGGGCGAGGACATTCGCGTGCGCGTGTGGTCGTTCGAGGATGCCTTGCAGGCCGTACGCGATGGGCGCATCTGCAACGCAGCGACTATCATCGGCCTGCAATGGCTGGCGCTGAACCGTGACGAAGTACGAGGTATGTGGAAGTGAACCTGCTGCGCGAGCGTTATCGGGTCGACCTGGTCGGGCTGCAGGCAGCCTGCGAGGCCAACTACGCCCGGCTGATGCGCCTGTTGCCAGACATGCGTACCACCCAGAGCTCGCGCCGCATCGGCATGACCCAGGGCGACCAGATGCTCGGCGTGCTGGTGCTCGACGTGGTGCTGGCCTGCCCATATACCACTACGTTGCATGTGCGCCAGGAGCACAGCCTGCCGTGGCTGCCAGTACCGCACCTGGAGGTGCAGGTGTACCACGATGCACGCATGGCCGAAGTGGTCAGCGCCGAACATACCCGGCGCCTGCGCAGTATCTACCCGTACCCGAATGAAGCCATGCACCAGCCGGACGAAAAGGCCCAGCTCAACCTGTTCCTCGGTGAATGGTTGAGCCACTGCCTGGCCTGCGGCCACGAACTGGCCAGTGTTCGCTGAAAGGAGACGGCTGTTGCCTTACTCGGATTCATCCCGCCCGGTGCATGTGGTGCAACTGACCGATGCCCACCTGTTTGCCGACCCTGCCGGCAGTATGCTGGGCCTCAATACCCGTGACAGCCTGCGCCATGTGGTGGCCCAGGTGCGGCGGGAGCAACCGCTTGTCGACTTGCTGCTGTGCACAGGCGACCTGTCCCAGGATGCCAGCGTGTCGTCCTATGAAGCGTTCCGTGAGCTGACCGCGCCATTTGCCGTACCCACCCGTTGGTTGCCGGGCAACCATGACGAGGCCCAAGTGATGGCGCAAGTGGCGCCGGAGCTGGTGCAGGCGGTGACCGATATTGGCGCCTGGCGCATCGTCATGCTCAACACCGCGGTGCACGCTGCGACTCACGGTCTTCTAGAGGACGACCAACTGGAAGTGCTGGATGCAGCCTTGAAAGGGGCGGGCGAGCGGCATTGCCTGGTGTGTTTCCACCATCAGCCGGTGGACATCGGCTGTGCCTGGATTGCGCCGATTGGTTTGCGCAATGCTCAGGCGCTGTTCGATATCGTCGACGGTTATCCACAGGTGCGGGCGCTGCTGTGGGGGCATGTGCATCAGGAATGGGATGAAATGCGCGATGGCCGGCGTTTGCTGGCTACGCCGTCGACCTGCATCCAGTTCGCGGCGCGCAGCGAAGACTTCCAGGTGAGCGAGGAGCAGCCTGGCTACCGCTGGTTGCACCTGCATGCCGATGGGCGGCTGGAGACCGGTGTGCAGCGGGCGCTGGATTTCGAAGTGAAGCTCGATTTCGATAGCCCAGGGTATTAAGAGTCTGAGCCTTGCCGCCATCCCTGTGGGAGCGGGTTTACCCGCGAACACGGGCGAAGCCCGTGCCATGCACCGCGTCGCATTCTTCGCGGTGAACCCGCTCCCACAGGGGCTGTGATTTTGCGGCCTTCGGTGAAGAAATTGTTGCGAAACCCGTGACACTGCGTCAAAACCCGGCGAACGCGCTACACTGCGCGTCCCTGCGCCCGCACCATCAGGCGCGAAGCCACAGATTCCGGGGGCAGCATGTCGGGTTCCATCCTCTATATCCATGGCTTCAACAGCTCGCCGCTTTCCACCAAGGCGCGCCAGCTTGAGGCCGTGATGCAGCAACTGGGCTTGTCGGCCCAGTTGCGCGTGCCAGCCTTGCACCACCACCCGCGCCAGGCCATTGCCCAGCTCGAAGCAGCCATCGCCGAGCTGGGCACGCCGTTGCTGGTGGGCAGTTCGCTCGGCGGCTACTATGCCACCTATCTGGCCGAGCGCCATGGCCTCAAGGCCCTGCTGGTCAACCCGGCGGTAACGCCGCACAAGCACTTCGACGGTTACCTGGGCACCCAGCGCAATCACTACAGCGGTGAAACCTGGGAGCTGACTCATGATCACGTGCAGGCCCTGGCCGAGCTGGAAGTACCGGCCCCGGTAGACGCCAACCGCTATCAAGTGTGGCTGCAGACCGCCGATGAAACCCTGGACTATCGCCACGCCGAGCGCTATTACCGTGCATGTGCCTTGCGCATCCAGGCCGGTGGCGACCACAGTTTCCAGGGCTTCGCCGAGCGCCTGCCGGCACTGCTGGCCTTCGCTGGCATTGCCCGTGGGCAGTACGCAGCGCTCGATTTTTCTGTATTTTGACTTTTTTGCATTCACCAGACTGACGACGAGACCCCATGGCCAATCCCAGCGCTAGCGCCTATAACGCAGACGCCATCGAAGTCCTCTCGGGCCTTGATCCGGTCCGCAAGCGGCCGGGCATGTACACCGATACCAGCCGCCCCAACCACCTGGCCCAGGAAGTCATCGACAACAGTGTCGACGAAGCCTTGGCCGGCCATGCCCGTTCGGTGCAGGTCATCCTGCATGCCGACCACTCGCTGGAAGTCAGCGACGACGGCCGCGGCATGCCCGTGGACATCCACCCGGAAGAGGGTGTGTCCGGGGTCGAATTGATCCTCACCAAGCTGCACGCCGGCGGCAAGTTCTCCAACAAGAACTACCAGTTCTCCGGCGGCCTGCACGGCGTGGGCATTTCGGTGGTCAACGCCCTGTCGACCCAAGTGCGTGTGCGCGTCAAACGTGACGGCAACGAATACCAGATGACTTTCGCCGATGGCTTCAAGGCCAGCGAGCTGGAAGTGGTCGGCTCGGTCGGCAAGCGCAACACCGGCACCAGCGTGTACTTCAGCCCCGACCCCAAGTACTTCGACTCGCCCAAGTTCTCCATCAGCCGTCTCAAGCACGTGCTCAAGGCCAAGGCCGTACTGTGCCCGGGCCTGCTGGTCAGCTTCGAGGACAAGGCCAGCGGCGAGAAGGTCGAGTGGCACTACGAGGATGGCCTGCGCTCTTACCTGGTCGACTCGGTCAGCGAGTTCCAGCGCCTGCCCGACGAGCCGTTCTGCGGCAGCCTGGCCGGCAACAAGGAAGCCGCAGACTGGGCATTGTTGTGGCTGCCTGAAGGTGGCGACAGCGTTCAGGAAAGCTACGTCAACCTGATCCCCACCGCCCAGGGTGGTACCCATGTCAACGGTCTGCGTCAGGGCCTGCTGGATGCCATGCGCGAGTTCTGCGAGTTCCGCAACTTGTTGCCGCGCGGGGTGAAGCTGGCGCCGGAAGACGTCTGGGAGCGCATCTCTTTCGTACTGTCGATGAAGATGCAGGAGCCGCAGTTCTCCGGGCAGACCAAGGAGCGCCTGTCGTCCCGTGAAGCGGCTGCCTTCGTTTCCGGTGTGGTCAAGGATGCCTTCAGCCTGTGGCTCAATGCCCACCCCGAGCTGGGCATGCAGTTGGCCGAACTGGCCATCAGCAACGCCGGCCGCCGCCTCAAGGCCAGCAAGAAGGTCGAACGCAAGCGCATCACCCAGGGCCCGGCATTGCCCGGCAAACTGGCCGATTGTGCTGGCCAGGACCCGATGCGTGCCGAACTGTTCCTGGTCGAGGGTGACTCGGCCGGTGGCTCGGCCAAACAGGCGCGGGACAAGGAGTTCCAGGCGATCCTGCCGCTGCGCGGCAAGATCCTCAACACCTGGGAAGTGGACGGCGGCGAAGTCCTGGCCAGCCAGGAAGTGCACAACATTGCCGTGGCCATTGGCGTCGACCCGGGTGCCACCGACCTCGCGCAACTGCGCTATGGCAAAATCTGCATCCTCGCCGACGCCGACTCCGACGGCCTGCACATCGCCACGCTGCTGTGCGCCCTGTTCGTCCAGCACTTCCGCGCGCTGGTCGAGGCCGGGCATGTATACGTGGCCATGCCGCCGCTGTACCGCATCGACCTGGGCAAGGAAATCTACTACGCCCTCGACGAGGCCGAGCGTGACGGCATCCTCGACCGCCTGGTGGCCGAGAAGAAGCGCGGCAAGCCACAGGTCACCCGCTTCAAGGGCCTGGGCGAGATGAACCCGCCACAGCTGCGCGAAACCACCATGGACCCGAACACCCGGCGCCTGGTGCAGCTGACCCTGGACGACGTTGAGGCTACCTGCGAGCTGATGGACAAGCTGCTGGCCAAGAAGCGCGCCGGCGACCGCAAGAGCTGGCTGGAAACCAAGGGCAACCTGGCCGAGGTCATGGTTTGATTCGTCTGCTCCTGGCGGCCTGCCTGGCGCTGGTTGCCCTGCCGAGCCTGGCGGGCAACTGGCCGGAGCTGAAGCTGAGTGCCGAGCACCCGATCGATGGTATGCGTGGCGCCAACCTGTCTGGCCTGGTGGCATGCCGGGGCGGGCTGTGGGGGGTGTCCGACCGCGACGACGACCGTATCTACCGCTTCGATCAGCAGAACCCCACCTGGCGCGCGCAACCGCTCACCTTCACCCCGCCGCCGGTACCGGAAAGCGGCCTACCGTGGGGCTTGAAGTCGCGTAACTGGGCGGCATCCTACATTCGCGGTGGCGAACTGGATTTCGAAGGCGTCACCTGTGACCAGGCGGGTAACTTGTACCTGGTCAGCGAGGCCCATGCCGCCGTGTTGCAATTGCCGCAGGAAGGCGAGCCGGACTGGTTGAAGATCGACCCGGCCATGGTCCGCCAGGCCCGCGCGAGCGGCATGCTGCTGAACTTCAATGCTCTGTTCGAGGGCCTGGCGATCAACCCGGCGGGTGACCGCCTGTGGCTGGCCGCCGAGCGCGAGCGGCGTGGCCTGGTGGCCATCGAGCGCCAGCAGTCGGTGTGGACCTGCGGGCGTAGCTGCGTGCTGCTGAGCGAGGCCGGGGTCGAGATGCAGCCGGCGCAGATGCTCGATGCCCGGGCCCTGTCGCGCGACTTCGCCGACCTGGCCTGGTTCGACGGCAAGCTGTTTACCCTCGAACGCAACGCCTACCGGGTTTGTCGGCGAGATGCCGACAGCGGCAAGGTCGAGCGTTGCTGGTCGTTCGCTGCCGATGCGCTGGTCGAGTCACGCCGCTACACGCAGCCGTTTGGCCTGGCCGAGGCGCTGGTGATCGATGCCAAGGGTGCCTGGATTGGCCTGGACAACAACAACGGTGCCCGTGCCGATGGCGAAACCCGCCCGATTGTCTGGCGCTTTGACGCGCCGGAAGGCGGCTGGAGCGCCAAGCCATGAGCCAGGCGCCGGGCAAGCGTGCGGGCAGGGTACTGATGGTCGTCGCCTGGGCGGCGGCACTGTTCCTTGCCACGCGTTTTTTCGGCCAGTGGGAAGATAGCCAGCGCAACCCCAATAGCCAGGTGCAGTCCGAGCATGGCGAAGGCTTTATCGAGGTGCGCCTGCTGAGTAACGGCCAGGGCCATTTCGTGGTGGATGGTGCGATCAACGGCCAGGTGGTGCATTTCATGCTCGACACTGGCGCCACCGACGTAGCGATCCCCGAGGCGTTGGCCCGTGAACTGAGCCTGGAGCGTGGCAGCCCGGTGCAGCTGAGCACCGCCAATGGCCGCACCGAAGGCTACCGCACGCGCCTGGCCAGCCTGCAACTGGGCGATATCCGCCTGCAGGACGTACGCGCCATCGTCGTGCCGGGCCTGGACGGGCCCACCGTATTGCTGGGCATGAGTGCCCTGAAACAACTTGAATTTACCCAGCGCGGCGGCACCATGCTGCTGCGCCAGAACCTGAAATGACGAGGCCCGCATGAGCGACTCACTGGAACTCAGCCTGGACGGCGTAGAACGCCGCTCGCTGGCTGACTTCACCGAACAGGCCTACCTCAACTACTCCATGTACGTGATCATGGACCGCGCCTTGCCGCACATCGGCGATGGCCTGAAGCCGGTGCAGCGACGCATCGTCTACGCCATGAGCGAGTTGGGGCTCGATGCCGATGCCAAGCACAAGAAGTCGGCGCGTACCGTCGGTGACGTGCTCGGCAAGTTCCACCCCCACGGCGACTCGGCCTGCTACGAGGCCATGGTGCTGATGGCGCAGCCGTTCAGCTACCGCTACACCCTGGTCGACGGCCAGGGCAACTGGGGTGCACCGGACGATCCGAAGTCGTTCGCCGCCATGCGTTACACCGAAGCACGGCTGTCGCGTTACGCCGAAGTGCTGCTCAGCGAAGTGGGCCAGGGCACCGTGGACTGGGTACCGAACTTCGACGGCACCCTGCAGGAGCCGGCCGTGCTGCCAGCGCGCCTGCCCAACATCCTGCTCAACGGTACTACCGGTATCGCCGTGGGCATGGCCACCGACGTGCCGCCGCACAACCTGCGTGAAGTGGCCAGCGCCTGCGTGCGCCTGCTCGACGAGCCCAAGGCCACCATCGAGCAGCTGTGCGAGCATATCCAGGGGCCGGACTACCCGACCGAGGCCGAAATCGTCACGCCGCGGGCAGAAATCCTCAAGATGTACGAAAGCGGCCGCGGCTCGATCCGCATGCGCGCCGTGTACCGCGTCGAAGATGGCGACATCGTCGTCACCGCGCTGCCGCACCAGGTCTCCGGGGCCAAGGTGCTGGAGCAGATCGCCGCACAAATGCAGGCCAAGAAGCTGCCGATGGTCGCCGATCTGCGCGACGAGTCGGACCACGAGAACCCGTGCCGCATCGTCATCATCCCGCGCTCCAACCGCGTGGACGCCGACGAGCTGATGCAGCACCTGTTCGCCACCACCGACCTGGAGAGCAGCTACCGGGTAAACGTCAATATCATCGGCCTCGACGGCCGGCCGCAGCTGAAGAACCTGCGGGCGATTCTGGTTGAGTGGCTGGAGTTCCGCACCAATACCGTTCGTCGCCGCCTGCAGCACCGCCTGGACAAGGTCGAGAAGCGCCTGCACCTGTTGGACGGTTTGCTCACCGCGTTCCTCAACCTGGATGAAGTGATCCACATCATCCGTACCGAAGAACACCCCAAGCAGGCCCTGATCGAGCGCTTCGAGCTGACCGAGATCCAGGCCGACTACATCCTCGAGACCCGCCTGCGGCAGCTGGCGCGCCTGGAAGAGATGAAGATCCGCGGCGAGCAGGACGAACTGCTGAAGGAGCAAGCCAAGCTGCAGGCCCTGCTGGGTAGCGAGGCCAAGCTGCGCAAGCTGGTGCGCAGCGAACTGATCAAGGACGCCGAAACCTACGGCGACGACCGCCGCTCGCCAATTGTCGAGCGCGCCGAAGCCAAGGCGCTGTCGGAAAACGAGCTGATGCCGACCGAGCCAGTCACCGTGGTGCTCTCGGAAAAGGGCTGGGTGCGCTGCGCCAAGGGCCACGACATCGACGCCACGGGCCTTTCGTACAAGGCCGGCGACGGCTTCAAAGCCGCCGCCGCCGGGCGCTCCAACCAGTTTGCCGTGCTTATCGACTCCACTGGCCGCAGCTACTCGCTGGCAGCGCACAGCCTGCCATCTGCGCGTGGCCAGGGTGAACCGCTGACTGGCCGCCTGACGCCACCACCGGGGGCTACCTTCGAATGTGTGCTGCTGCCTGAAGACGACGCGCTGTACGTGGTGGCTTCGGACGCCGGCTACGGCTTCGTGGTCAAGGGCGAAGACCTGCAGGCCAAGAACAAGGCCGGCAAGGGCTTGCTCAGCCTGCCCAACGGGGCCAAGGTCATGACCCCGCGCCCGGTGGCCAACCGTGAGCAGGACTGGCTGGCGGCGGTGACCACCGAAGGCCGTCTGCTGGTGTTCAAGGTCAGCGACTTGCCGCAGCTGGGCAAGGGCAAGGGCAATAAGATTATTGGCGTGCCGGGCGACCGGGTGGCCAGCCGTGAAGAATTTGTCACCGATCTGGCGGTGATTGCCGAAGGTGCAACCCTTGTATTGCAAGCCGGCAAGCGTACGCTATCCCTGAAAGCGGACGACCTGGAGCATTACAAGGGCGAGCGTGGACGACGTGGCAGCAAGCTGCCACGCGGGTTCCAGCGCGTCGATGGGTTGCAGGTGGAGGTGCCGGCGTAACCGGTTGAAATGTCTGGAACGGCAATTACAGCGCCGTTCCAGGCAGAAACACTGGAGTCGGACGGTTATTTCGCGGATGATATGGCCCTTGCGGTGCCGGCGTGGCCGTGTGCCCGTTTGAATCTACATGTATCACTGCGGTGTGCCTGGTGGCGACCGCCTGGATGGGATGATGAAATTTCTGCGCCTTCCATTTGCGCTGTTGATGACTGGCCTGCTGGGCCTTGGCGGGTGCACCATGCATCAGCCGGTTGCCCTGTACCAGCTCGACAGTGGTGATCCTGGCCAGCCTTCGCAGAGTGCAGGCATGGCCGTGGTGCTCGGCCCGGTATCGGTAGCCGATTACCTGCAGCGCGAGACGTTCCTGCAGCGTCAGGCCGACGGCAGCCTGAGCGCGGCGACCGACGGTCGTTGGGCTGGCAGCCTTTCGTCGGATATCGACCAGCTGCTGGTGCGCCAGCTCGCCTGGCGCCTGGACAGCCAGCGCGTGGTGCTGGCCCCGGCAACTGCCGGTTTCAGCCCGGACGTACAAGTGCTGCTGTCGATCACTCGCCTGGACTCGGGCAAGGACCAGCCGGCCATCCTGGATGCCCAGTGGCGCCTGCTCGACCGCCGTGGCCATGTGCGTGACAACCGTATCGTTCACCTCGAGCAGCCGCACGAGGGTAGCGAGTCGTCGCAGGTGCAGGCCCAGGGCCAATTGCTGCAGAAGCTGGCCGAACAGCTGAGCACGGCGGTGAAGCCGCTGGCCAACCAGCCGGCGATTGCCGAAGAATCGCCTAAAAAGCCCGCTGCGCCGGTGCAGGTGAAGAAGGCGCCGGAGAAATCCAAGATCCCGATGGCCTCGCCGATTCGCACCGATATGGAAGTCTATCGGTTCTGATCGAACTGCCAGATACAAAAAAGCCCGCATCGTTGCGGGCTTTTTTGTATCTGAAACTGCTGGGGCTGCTTTGCAGCCCTTTCGCGACACAAGGCCGCTCCCACAGGGTGCGCGGAGCGCCTGCCAACATCAGCTCTCTGCGCGATAGCGCAGCCCAAAGGCCTGGGTGATTTGCCACAGGATGAATGCGATCCATTGTGGGAGCGGCCTTGTGTCGCGAAAGGGCCGCAAAGCGGCCCCAAGATCCCAATGTCAGGCCCGACGCTCGTGCATCCGTGCCAGCTGGCGTTCCAGCATCGACGGGTAAGGCTCCATCAGGCGCTCAACACAGCAAGCACCTTCCGGGCTGGCAATCGGGCGTATGCGGGCGCGCTGGCGAATCAGCACGTCATCGCTGATCTGCCGCTCGACCAGCAACAGGTTGCGGCTGTGCTGCGACAGCGCCAGGGCATCCTGGGCCTTCTCGGCCATCAGCAAATCCACCATCTCCAACCCTTGCAGGTCGTCGCCCAGGGCCAGGCCCAACTGCAGTTGCAGGGTAATACCGCTGTCGGCCACTTCGATCTGCAGGGCATGGCCCAGGGCGCGCAGCAATTCACCGCAACAAATGGCGTTGGTCAGGTAGTCCTCGCCACACTCGCGGCTGTGGAACAGCACCAGGGTGCTGCCATCGTTGAGCGTGTGAGTTTCACCGTCGTACAGCGAGGCGGCATGCTCCAGGCAGTCACGGTAGCGCTCTGTCAGCTCGGTCAGGCGTGTGCGCGGCAGGCGGCGCAGTTGCTCCTGCGAGCCCAGTTGTACGGCAAGCACTGCGCTGTACTGCGGCTCATTGGACTCGACCACGGCGGCTTTGGGCGCAGTGTCGTCGTCCAGCAGGCCAGCGAAGGCTTCGTCGTCATCCTCGTCTTCCAGGGCGGCAATCTTGGCGCGTGGCGCAGCCTTGGGGGCCGGGGCGGCCTCGTGCAGGTCGTCGAACTGCTCGTCGTCCTCTTCCTCCGGTTCTGGCTCAGGTGGCGGTGGCGGTGCCAGGCGCGCATGCAACTGGCGGGCGATGTCGCCGATTTCGTCCTGGCGGTCGGTGGCCGGGGTGTAGTACTGCGGGTCGCGCAGCCATACCCGCAGCTGCAGCAGCGGCAGGGTGATGAAGCGGCCCTGGCGCAAGCTGAGGGCCAAGGCCAGGGCCAGCAGGATGGCGGCTAGAATGCCCATGCTCTGCAGGCTGATCAGCATCGGCTGCTGGAACTGGCTCATGTCCAGGCTGATGCGCAGCTGCCCGGCGGTCACGTCCTGGAAGGTGATCTTGGTCTGGTACAGGCCTTCGGCCTCGCCCAGCAGGCTGTTGCGCGGGCGCTGGCCGGCTTCGGCGAGGATGCGGTTGTCCACGCTGTAGATTGCCGCATGGGCGACCAGCGGGTTTTTCACCAGGTTGCCCAGCAGCACGTTGAGGCTGAGGATGTCGTTGGACACCAGCAGCTCGGTCGCCGAGGTAGCAGTCTGGGTAGTCAGGCTCTGACCCAGGGCGTCGGCCTGTTCGTGCATGGCCTGCTTGAACTGCAGGCCCATCACGCAGGCATAGATCACCAGCGCCAGCGCCACCAGGAAGATGTTGGTGCAGGCGATGCGTAGTGCCAGCGGCACACGACGTTGACTCAGGGCACGATAGATCATCAGGAAGAAGTTGTCTGGTTTGACGGGCGTGGGCCGGTTCACTGAGCTCGGCTCTTAATGGCAGGAAAGTGTGGGGCAGTATAGCGAGCCGGGTTTTGTCGGCAAAGTATCGTTGGCGCCCGATGGTCATGGAAAATCGGTAGAATGCGCATTTTTCATCGAAGTCGGAGCCAGGTTGTGCGCGAAATCGTCCTGATCAACATCACCGGTGAGGACCGTCCCGGTCTCACTGCGGCTATCACCGGCGTCCTGCTGCAGGGCGGTGTGAGTATCCTCGACATCGGCCTGGCGGTCATGCACGGCACCTTGTCGTTCGGCATCCTGGTCGATATCCCGGACAACGAAGTGGCTACCGCACTGCTGCAAAGCGTGCAGGCCAAGGCCCACGAACTGAACCTGCAGGCCCGCTACACGCCGATTTCCGAGGCGGATTACCAGCACTGGGCCGATGGCCAGGGCGAAGCGCGCCACATCGTTACCCTGCTTAGCCGCAAGATCACCCCCGAGCAGCTGCAGCGGGTGAGTGCAGTGATCAGCCAGTACGGCCTGACCATCGAGCGCATCGAGCGCCTGTCGGCGCGAGTGGCACTGGATGGCGAAACCGACAAAGGCAAGGCGGCCATCGAGATCTCCGTGCGCGGCGTGCCGAGCGATGCCCAGGCCCTGCGTGCCGACTTCTTCGCCTTGGCCGAAGAACTGAACATCGACATCGCCTTCCAGAAGGACGACCTGTTCCGCCGTAACCGCCGCCTGGCAGTATTCGACATGGACTCGACGCTGATCGAGGCCGAAGTCATCGACGAACTGGCCAAGGCGGCTGGCGTGGGTGAGCAGGTAGCGGCAATCACCGAGCGTGCCATGCGCGGTGAACTGGACTTCCGCGCCAGCTTCAAAGAGCGCATGGCGCTGCTCAAGGGCCTGGATGTGGGCGTGCTGGACGAGATCGGTGCGTCGCTGCGCCTGACCGAAGGGGCTGAAAACCTGTTCGCCGAACTCAAGCGCCTGGGCTACAAGACGGCGATTCTATCCGGTGGCTTTACCTACTTTGCCCGCCAGGTGCAGGCGCGCCTGGGTATTGACTATGTGTTCGCCAACGAGTTGGAAGTGGTTGATGGCAAGGTGACCGGCGTGGCCGTGGAGCCTATCGTGGATGCCCAGCGCAAGGCCGAGCTGCTGCAGAAGCTGACCAGCGAAGAAGGCTTGCAGCTGGAGCAGACCATTGCCGTGGGTGACGGTGCCAACGACCTGCCGATGCTTTCGCTGGCCGGCCTGGGTGTGGCGTTCCGCGCCAAGCCGCTGGTACGCCAGTCGGCCAAGCAGGCGATTTCCACCCTGGGGCTGGATGGCGTGCTGTACCTGCTGGGCCTGCGCGACCGCGACGCGCGCGGCTGATCCGAAAAGCTGAGGGCCGCTTTGCGGCCCAATCGCGACACAAGGCCGCTCCTACAGGGGGTCGCATTCTTCCTGTGGGAGCGGCCTTGTGTCGCGATTGGGCTGCAAAGCAGCCCCAAGGATCGGTCAGGCAATCAAGCTTGCGCAGGCGCCGCCAACTGCTGCCCCATGCGCACTGCAGAACCCGCGCCCAGGCTTTCAGCCCACTTCACCTGCTCCGGCCCGAACAGCACGATGGCGGTCGAGCCCAGCTTGAAGCGGCCCAGCTCGGCACCTTTCTCCAGGTGGATCGGCGCACGGCTGGCTTCGTCGTAACGGAAGGTCTTCAGCTCACGCTTGGGCGGTGTGACCAGCCCGGCCCACACGGTTTCGATCGAAGCAACGATCATCGCGCCAACCAGCACCACGGCCATTGGCCCGCGCTCGGTGTCGAACAGGCAGACCACGCGCTCGTTACGGGCGAACAGCTCGGGAACGTTCTCTGCAGTGGTCTGGTTGACCGAGAACAGGCGGCCCGGCACGTAGACCATTTCGCGCAGGGTACCGGCCAGCGGCATGTGCACGCGGTGGTAGTCCTTGGGCGACAGGTAGATGGTGGCGAACTCGCCGCCCATGAACGGCGCGGCCATGGCCGGGTCACCACCCAGCAGTTCCTGCGCGCTGTAGCCGTGGCCTTTGGCCTGGAAGATGCGGCCGTGCTCGATCGGGCCGAGCTGGCTGACGGCACCGTCGGCCGGGCACAGGATGGCGCCCGGGGTTTCGTCCAGCGGGCGGGCACCTGGCTTCAGGGCACGGGTGAAGAACGCATTGAAGTGCTCGTAGGCGCTCAGGTCTTCGACCAGCGCTTCGCTCATGTTGACCTGGTAGCGTTTGGCGAACCAGGCGGTAAAGGCGTTCTTGAACCAGCGCACGCGGCACTCGGCAATGCAGCCGGCCAGCCGCGACAGCAGGTGGTGCGGCAGCAGGTACTGGCTGATGATGAACAAACGGGATTTCATGCAGGTTCCTTAAACTTCTACAGGCGTGTCCGGGTGGTTGCCCCATTCGCTCCACGAGCCGGCATAGGCCTTGACGCGTGGGTAGCCGAGGGCCTTGGCCACCAGATAAGTGAAACCGGAGCGGCGGTGGGTCTGGCAGTGGGTGATCACTTCCTTGTCAGGAGTGATGCCCAGGTTCTGCAGGACTTCGGCGATGTCCTGGCGGATGCGCAGGTGGTCGTTGAGGTCCATGCCGGCGGTCCACTCGAAGTTGACTGCGCCGGGGATGTGGCCGCCCTTGGCTGCCAGCACTTTCTCGCCGTTGAATTCCTGCGGGCCGCGGGCGTCCCAGATGACCAGGTCATCGGCGCCCAGGCGGCTTTGCAGGTACTCGCGGGTGGCAGTTGGCTCGCTGTGGATGTGCAGGCGCACTGGGGTGGTGCCGCTGGCGGGCACCTCGGTGGAAAGCTTGTCGGCTGGCCAGGCCTGGATACCGCCATTGAGGTAGTGACAAGCCTTGTGGCCGATCACATCGAGCAGCCAGATGAAGCGCCCGGCCCAGCCGCCGCCTTCATCGTCATACACCACGTACACGGCATCGTCGCGATGGCCGAGTTCGCTGAACAGTTTTTCCAGCTCGCCCAAGGCCGGCAGCAGGCCGGGGGCAGGTGGCTGGCCAAGCTGGGTGCGCTTGCCTTCGACGAAGCGTGCACCGGGGATATGGCCGCTGACATAGCGGTTGGCACTGCTCAGGTCGACCAGGATCAGCTGTGGCGAATCCAGGCGCGGTAGCAGGTCGTCGGCTTCGATCACCAGGGGCAGGCCGGAAAAGTCAGTCATCCACGGTCTCCAGTGTGGAAAGAGGGGCGATTGTAGCGCAAGGCTCAGGCCTTGCGGGTGGCAAACACCGACAGGGCCCGCTCGATGCATTGCGCGGTCTTGCCGAACGCTTGCACGCTGATATCGGCCAAAGGCCGGCAGCCTTGGTCGGCCACCATCAGCATCAGCACCTGGTCGTTCACTGCCAGCGAGCGCAGCAATACGTGCTCGCTGCGAAACAGTGCGCGCAGGGGGCTGGGTAGCAGGGCCAGGAACTGTGTGTGGTTCTCTGGCGTGATACGCAATTGGCCGGCTTTGGACAGCAGTTTCTGCAGCAGCTTGTTCTGCGATACCTGCAAGGCCAGCGCGCCGGCCTCCTTGGGCAGGCCGGCGACCTGCTGCACCCGCAGGTAGTCACTGGCTTTGTCCAGGCTCAGCAGCATGATGCGCTGCATGCCGCAGGCCAGCAGGGCTTCGCGGGCCTGGGTGGCCAGGTGCACGGTGTTGGTGAAGGGGCTGGGTTGGGCCAGCAGGTCCTGGCACAGCTTGCGCCAGCGTGCCAGTTCTTCGCTGCTGGGCGGTGGCGGCGCCAGCATGTCCGGGTGGGGGCGGCGCTGGTGCCAGGGCCAGATCAGCGCTTCGGCCGGGTGGAACAGGGCATGCCGGGCATGACGGCGGGCGCTGGCCGCGGCCTGCTGGTGCACTTGCTGCTGCACATCTTCCAGGGATGTCTGCAAATACAGTGCGGTCAACAGCTGCCAACGCAGCAGGTGCGGGTTGTCCCAGCCCACCTGGGCGGCCAGGGCCAGGTTGTTGGCCAGTAGCACGGTATTGGCTGGCTGGTTGAACCATCGGCGCAGGCCGGGTTCTTCATCAAGCCGGTGTTGCTGGCTAAGCAGGTCCTGGTCGCGGGCAATGGCAAGCACCTGGGCCAGTTGTTCGCGCTCCTCAAGCAGCAGCCGGTAACCCTGAGTCACCCATTGGGGCAGGCGCCAGTACTCGGCCATGGTCTGACACAGCGCCATGATGCGTACGCCAAACAGTTCTTCTTCTACAAGGGTGGCATCTTCACCTTTGTGGATAACCCGCAGTTCCCAGCTGTCGAGCAGCTTGGGGTAGGCCAGCGCCAGCGGCCAGAGTGGCGCCAGGAACAGCAGGCTGCCCCAGTGAATTTCCTGCCACAAGCGCGCCAGGCGGCTGGCGAACAGGCCGCTGGCTTGCTGCGAGGCGTGCTGGCTGATCAGCTGGAACTGGCACAGTACCGGCGGGATTTCTTCAAGGGGCACGGAGGGCAGGCGCTTGAGCAACTGTTCGGTGCGCTCCAGGCCCAGGCGGTTGAGGGCGATTTCCAGGCTTTCGGCGGGTTCGGCCTGGCTGGCATTGGTGGGGTGGTTGGCTTCGCGCATCACCGAGAGCACCAGGGCCGGGCTATCTTGCATCAGTTCGGCGATATCGCGCAGCGAGCGGCGGCTATCGTGGATGGCGGCCATGACCCGGTCGTAGCTGTGCTTCGGCACGGGGATTCGAACACTCTCCAGCAGCTTTACCCAGGCCTCTAGCGTACGTGGGGCCTGAGCGGGCACCTTGGTTTCAATTGGCATTTTGACATCAGTCCGAACTGGCTTTTCGCATTGAGTGGCTATAGTCTGGCGCAGTTCTGCCGATAAGTAGAAGAAGAGTTTTAAAGCTCCCGTCTCTCTCCCTGACCACGACAGCAAGTGCTTTGAACCTATGGCTAAAATTATCGGCATCATCGTCGTATTCGCGAGCGTGCTCGGCGGATACGTGCTCTCCCACGGCAAGATCGCGGCGCTGATCCAGCCGTTCGAAGTGCTGATCATCGGCGGTGCAGCCTTTGGTGCATTCTTGCAGGCCAACCCAGGCCACATGACCATGCACGTCATCAAGAAGTCGATGAAAATGTTCGGCTCGCGTTTCAGCCATGCCTTCTACCTGGAGGTGCTGGGCCTGGTGTACGAGATCCTCAACAAGAGCCGTCGTGAAGGCATGATGGCCATCGAGGCCGACATCGAGGACGCGGCCGCCAGCCCGATCTTTGCCAAGTACCCGACGGTGCTGGCCGATGAGCGCATGACAGCCTTCGTCTGTGACTACCTGCGCATCATGTCCACCGGCAACATGGCCCCGCACGAACTCGAGGGCCTGTTCGACATGGAACTGCTGAGCATGAAGGAAGAGCTTGAGCACCCCTCCCATGCGGTGACCGGCATCGCAGACGGCATGCCCGGTTTTGGTATTGTCGCGGCGGTATTGGGTATCGTGGTGACCATGGCCTCGCTGGGCGATGGCGACCAGGCAGCCATCGGTATGCACGTGGGTGCGGCGCTGGTGGGTACTTTCTTCGGTATTCTGGCTGCCTACGGCTTTTTCGGCCCATTGGCCAAGTGCCTGGAGCACGACGCCAAGGAAGAGCTGAACCTTTACGAATCGATCAAGGCGTCGCTGGTTGCCTCGGCCTCGGGCATGCCGCCTTCGCTGGCGGTCGAGTTCGGGCGCAAAGTGCTGTACCCCAAGCACCGCCCAAGTTTCGCCGAGCTGGAACAAGCGGTTCGCGGTCGCTGAGTCATGGAGAACAATCAGCCCATCATCGTCAAGCGCGTCAAGCGCTTTGGCGGCGGCCACCACGGCGGCGCCTGGAAAATCGCCTTCGCCGACTTCGCCACGGCGATGATGGCGTTTTTCCTGGTGCTGTGGCTGTTGTCCACTGCCACGCCTGAGCAGAAGATCGCCATTGCCGGCTATTTCAAGGACCCGATCGGTTTCTCGGAAAGCGGCACGCCCTACATCATCGACCTGGGCGGCTCGCCGGAGCTGGCGCCGGAAAAAACCATCAACCCGGAAGTGAAGTCCGAGCCGACCCCTGACACCACCGTCCAGCTGAACAAAGAGCAGGTCGAGACCATGGCCGAGCAGGTCGAGCGCGAGCGCCTGGAGCTGCTGCTGCAAGAGTTGCAGAACAAGGTGGAAGAGAACCCGCAGCTGCAGAAGTTCAAGGACCAGATCCTGTTCGAGATCACCCAGGATGGCCTGCGTATCCAGATCATGGATGCCGAGAACCGCCCAATGTTCGACATTGGCAGCGCGCGCCTGCAGCCGTACTTCGAAGACATCCTGCTGGCCATGGCCGACACCATCAAGGCCGTGCCGAACAAGATCAGCATCAGCGGCCACACCGATGCCAAGCCGTATGCCGGCACGGGCGAGTTCGGCAACTGGGAGCTGTCGGCCAACCGCGCCAATGCCGCGCGCCGTGCGCTGGTGGCCGGTGGTTACCCGGACGGTCAGGTGGCGCGGGTGGTGGGTTACGCCTCATCGTCGCTGTTCGACCGCAAGGACCCGTTCAACCCGGTCAACCGCCGTATCGACATCATCGTGCTGACCAAGAAAGCCCAGCGCAATATCGAGGGTGAGCAGGGTGCGCCGGAAGCCCCGGCTGCCGAGCCTGCAGCGCCGGGTGCTCCGGCACCGGCTGCGCCAGGGGCGGGTGCCGGCACCGAGCAAGCGCCCATGCAACCGCGTGAGCTGCGCCAGAAACTGAACATCTTCGAAGATGGCGCGCTGAAGATGGATGAGGCCAGGGAGCAGTAACCCCTTGGTCGCCCTGTGCGGTCTCTTGTGGGAGCGGCCTTGTGTCGCGATAGGGCCGCAACGCGGCCCCGGCAATATTTGCTTAATACTGATATCTGGGGCCGCTGCGCGCCCCTTTCGCGACACAAGGCCGCTCCCACAGGATCGCGCTGCAGCTGAGGCCGGCGCAAAAACTGTGGGGGCTGGCAGGTTAGTAGGCGTCTTCTGCCAGGCTGGCAATGATCGAGCGGTAGCTATTCATGCGCTGGGGCTTGATGCGCCCCTCGTCCAGTGCCTTGAGCAGCGCGCAGCCCGGTTCGCGATCATGCTTGCAGTCGCGGAAGCGGCAGGTGCCGAACAGGTCGCGGAACTCGATGAAGCCATCTTCCACATCACTGCGGCTGACATGACCAAGGCCGAACTCGCGGATACCCGGTGAGTCGATCAGGTCGCCGCCGTTGGGGAAGTGGTACAGGCGCGCGGTGGTGGTGGTGTGGGTGCCCTGGCCCGACCATTCCGACAGGTCGCCGACACGGGTACCGGCATCTGGCAGCAGGCTGTTGACCAGCGACGACTTGCCCACCCCCGACTGGCCGACGAACACGCTGATGTGACCGTCAAGCTGTTGCTGCAGGCGTTGCATGCCATCACCGTGGTGCGCCGAGACTTCCAGCAGCGGGTAGCCCAGTTCGCGGTACACCTCCAGCAGTGCATGCAGGCCAGGGCCATTCTCGTCGTTGATCAGGTCGGCCTTGTTCAGCAGCAGCAGCGGGCGCAGCCCGGCGTGCTCGGCGGCTACCAGGTAACGGTCGATCAGGTTCGGGTGCGGTTCCGGGGCGGGGGCGAAGACGATCACGATCAGGTCGACGTTGGCCGCCACCGGCTTCAACTGGCCATGGTTGTTGGGCCGGCACAACTCGGTGCTGCGCGGCATCTGCGCCACGATCACGCCAATGCCCTGGTTGCCTGCACGCCAGACGACGCGGTCGCCGGTGACCAGCGCCGGCAGGTTGGCGCGCAAGTGGCAGCGGAATACCTGGCCTGCGGCTTCGCCGTCCTGGGCTTCCACTTCTACCTGCACGCCAAAGTGCGCGATCACCAGGCCCAGTTGCTCCGGCCCCAGGTCACCACCCTCCAGTTCCTGCAGCACATGCTGCTCGCGTTTGGCGGCGCGAGCGGCGCGCTCACCCTGGATTTTTTCGATCCGCCAGTTCTGGCGGCGATTGAGCTGGCGTTTGGCCATGAAGGTACCGTGAGAAAGGCCCGGGGTAGGGCATTGAAAACGGCAGGCAGTTTAGCACGCCAGGCGTTCGACTATTCCGCTTACCTTATGTGTTGTGGGTGGGCAGTGAATGGGCGCGCCTTGGCCACTAGGCTAATATGACGGCCTATATGAGGAGCCCCTGCATGCAAAACCCACAGAACCTGATCTGGATCGACCTGGAAATGACCGGCCTGGATCCTGACAGCGACGTCATCATCGAGATGGCCACCATCGTCACCGACAGCGAACTGAACACCTTGGCCGAAGGGCCAGTGATCGCCATCCACCACAGTGATGAAGTGCTGGCACGCATGGACGAGTGGAACACCCGTACCCATGGCGCTTCGGGCCTGACCCAGCGCGTGCGCGAGAGCAAGGTCAGCATGGCCGAAGCCGAGGCGCAGACCATCGCCTTCCTTGAGCAGTGGGTGCCTAAAGGCAAATCGCCGATCTGCGGCAACAGCATCTGCCAGGACCGCCGCTTCCTCTACCGTCACATGCGCAACCTGGAAAACTACTTCCACTACCGCAACCTGGATGTCTCCACCCTGAAGGAGCTGGCCGCACGCTGGGCGCCAACGGTGCGTGACAGCTTCAAGAAGGGCAACACCCACCTGGCGCTGGACGATATCCGCGAATCGATCGCCGAGTTGCGCCACTACCGCGAGCACTTCATCAAGCTGTGAGCCGAAAGGGCGCAGATATTGTGCCTGCGCCCCCTTTTGGTGCCATGGGCAACTGGTTAGACTGCGCGCCTTTGTCGCACGGACTCGCACCATGTTGTTGATGCTCTACCTCATCGCCATCACCGCCGAAGCCATGACCGGCGCGTTGTCTGCCGGGCGCCGCGGCATGGACTGGTTCGGCGTGGTGCTGATCGCCTGCGTCACCGCCCTGGGGGGCGGCTCGGTGCGCGACGTGCTGCTCGGGCATTACCCGCTGACCTGGGTGAAGCACCCGGAGTACCTGGTGCTGACCAGCTTTGCCGCGCTGCTGACCATCTTCATTGCGCCGATGATGCGCCGGCTGCGCTCGCTGTTCCTGGTGCTTGATGCCCTGGGCCTGGTGGCCTTTACCCTGATTGGCTGCATGACCGCGCTGGAAATGGGGCAGGGCATGCTGGTGGCGTCGATCAGCGGGGTGATTACCGGGGTGTTCGGCGGCATCTTGCGGGATATCTTCTGCAACGACATTCCGCTGGTGTTCCGCCGCGAGCTGTACGCCAGCGTGTCGTTTGCGGCGGCATGGTTCTACCTGGGCTGCGTGTACTTCAAGGTGCCGGCGGAGCAGGCGATGCTGCTGACCTTGTTTGGCGGGTTCCTGGTGCGCTTGCTGGCGATTCGTTTCCACTGGGAAATGCCCAAGTTCCACTATAACGACCAGCAGTGACGCAGTTGCAGGCGCGACAGGGCCCCTGTGGGAGCGGGTTCACCCGCGAACACGGGCGCAGCCCGTGCCATCCACCGCGGTGGCTTCTTCGCGGGTAAACCCGCTCCCACAGGGGACCAAGTAGCTATTGAATGCCGTGCTGGGCCAGTGCCCACTCGACATGCTCGCGCACCAGCTCCGAGGCATCCTCGCGGCGCGCCTTCAGCGCCTCGATCACCGGAATGGTCGAAGGCGCATTGCCCAAGCCCACCGCCAGGTTGCGCAAGAACCGCTCATACCCTGCCCGGCGCAACGGCCCGCCCTCGGTCTTGCGCAGGAAAGTCCGCTCATCCCACAGGAACATCTCGGCCAGCTCGGCATTCTCCAGCCCATGCCGTGGCTGGAAGTCCTGCTCCTGGCTGTGCTTGGCAAAGCGGTTCCACGGGCAGACGATCTGGCAGTCATCACAACCGAACACCCGGTTGCCCATCTTTGAACGCAGCTCCACAGGAATGGGGCCGCGCAACTCGATGGTCAGGTACGAGATGCAGCGCCGCGCATCCAGCACGTACGGCCCGACAAACGCCTGGGTCGGGCAGATGTCCAGGCAGGCCTGGCAACGCCCGCAGTGTTCGCTGGTGGTGGCTTCGTCCACCGGCAATGGCAAGTCGACGAACAGCTCGGCGAGGAAGAAGTAACTGCCCGCCTTGCGGTTGAGCAGCAGGGTGTTCTTGCCGATCCAGCCAAGCCCGGCCTGTTCGGCCAGGGCCTTTTCCAGCACTGGGGCACTGTCGACGAAAGCGCGGTAACCGAACGGGCCGATGGCTTCCTGGATACGGTCGGCAAGAAACTGCACGCGCTTGCGCACCAGCTTGTGGTAATCCCGGCCCAGGGCGTAGCGCGACACGTAGGCTTTCTCTGGCTGTGCCAGGCGCTGTGCCATCTGGGTGTCACCGGGCAGGTAGTCCATGCGCAACGACACCACGCGCACCGTGCCGGGGATCAGCTGTTCGGGGTGCGCGCGCTTGCTGCCGTGTGCGCCCAGGTACTCCATCTCGCCCTGGTAGCCAGCGTCGAGCCAGCGTTGCAGGTGGTGTTCGTGTTCGCCAAGGTCGATCCCGGCGATGCCGACGTGGGCAAAACCGAGTTCCTGGCCCCAAATCTTGATCGATTGGGCCAATTGGGCGAGGTCAGGTGTAGAGGCGGACATGGATGGGCAGGCAATACGGGCTCAGGTGCGTATAATTCTGCCAGACATTGGAGCCTTTGACCCCATGCCGCAGACCAAACACCCAAGCCATGCCCCGCAACTGCTCAGCAGCGTGACCGTCGCGCACCTGCCGGCACGGCATGCGCATGCCCATAAAGGTGACTTCGGCCATGTGCTGGTGGTCGGTGGCGACCTCGGTACCGGTGGTGCTGTACTGCTCAGCGCCGAAGCCGCACTGCGCTGCGGTGCCGGGCTGGTCAGCGTGGCGACCCGGCCCGAGCACGTTGGCGCGAGCCTGGCGCGCCTGCCCGAGGTCATGTGCCTGGGCGCAAGTTCAGCCAACCAGCTGATGGGCGTGCTGGAGCGCGCTACGGTGCTGGTGGTCGGCCCCGGCCTGGGGCAGGCGGCGTGGGGCCGCAGCCTGTTGTCGGCGGTAGCCAATGCCGACCGGCCGCAGGTTTGGGATGCCGATGCCCTGAATTTGCTGGCACGTACTCCGCTGGCGCTGCCCAGCGGCAGCATCCTCACCCCACACCCAGGGGAGGCGGCGCGGCTGTTGGGGATTTCCACCGAGGCAGTGCAGGCCGACCGCCCGGGGGCCGCGCGCAAGCTGGCGCGCCGCTATAACAGCGTCTGCGTGCTCAAAGGGGCTGGCACCCTGGTGGCGGACCCGGCCGGTCAGCTAGCGCTGTGCGAGCGTGGCCACCCGGCAATGGCCGGCGCGGGCCTGGGCGATGTGCTGACTGGCGTCCTGGCGGCGCTGTTGGCCCAAGGCCTGGACGCCTGGAACGCGGCTTGCCTGGGAACATGGCTGCACGCCTGTGCCGGCGAACGCCTGGGTATAAATGGTAGAGGCCTGGCGGCCAGTGATCTGGCGCCGGTCATTCGTGAGTTGTTGGAGGAGCATTCTGCGTGTCTGGCTTAAACCTGTTTCTGGCCGATGAAGAAGCCACGGTCAAATTCGGCGCAAAACTGGCCGAAGTGACCGGCGGTCGCGGCGTGATTTTCCTGGAAGGTGACCTGGGCGCGGGTAAAACCACGCTGTCGCGTGGCCTGATCCGTGGCCTGGGCCATACTGGTGCAGTGAAAAGCCCGACCTTTACCGTGGTCGAACCCTACGAAATCGGCGAGGTGCGGGCTTTCCATTTCGACCTGTATCGCCTGGTCGATCCGGAAGAGCTGGAGTTCATGGGTATTCGTGACTATTTCGAGGGCGACCCGCTGTGCCTGTTCGAGTGGCCACAAAAGGGTGCGGGCGTTTTGCCAAAGCCTGACCTGACCATTACCATAAGCCCCCAAGCGGGCGGACGCTCGCTGAACCTTTCGCCGCGGGGGGCTCGCGGCGAGGCCTGGTGCGTGGCACTGGCCGAACACTATAAACAGTAAGTGGGGTAGGTATGCGCATACGCGCACTGGTCGCCATCGTTGGGCTGCTGCTGACAACGGTGACCGTTGACGCTCTGGCCGTCACTCAAGTCAAGAGCGTGCGCCTGTGGCGCGCGCCAGACAACACGCGGCTGGTCTTCGACCTGTCTGGCCCCGTGCAGCACAGCGTCTTCACCCTGAGCGCACCTGATCGCCTGGTTATCGACATCAATGGCGCGACCCTGGCTGCGCCATTGAACGTGGCCACCTCCAACACGCCGATCAGCAGTGTGCGTTCGGCCCAGCGCACGCCGACCGACCTGCGCGTGGTGGTCGACCTGAAAAAGTCGGTCACCCCGAAAAGCTTCACCCTGGCGCCCAATGCCCAGTACGGCAACCGCCTGGTGGTCGATCTGTACGACCAGGAGGCCGATGCCATTGCGGCCAGCGCGCCGCCTCCGGCTCCAGCCCCGGTGCAAACGCCTGCGACCACGCCTGCGGTGCCGGTGACCCCGGCCCAGCCTGCCATCAAGTTGCCGCCAGTGCCTAATGGCAAGCGTGACATCGTGATTGCCATCGACGCCGGCCACGGCGGCGAAGACCCAGGCGCTTCCGGCTCGCGCGGCCAGCATGAAAAAGACATCGTGCTGCAGATTGCCCAGGAGTTGCAGCGCCAGATCAACACCGAAAGGGGCTTCCGCGCCGAGTTGACCCGTACCGGTGACTACTTCATCCCGCTGCGCAAGCGCACCGAGATTGCTCGCAAGAAGGGCGCCGACCTGTTCGTCTCGATCCACGCCGACGCCGCGCCATCCAAGGCCGCATTCGGTGCCTCGGTATTCGCCCTGTCCGACCGTGGCGCTACCTCCGAGACTGCACGTTGGCTGGCCGACACGGAAAACCGCTCTGACCTGATCGGTGGTGCCGGCAACGTCAGCCTCGACGACAAAGACCGCATGCTCGCGGGCGTGCTGCTTGACCTGTCGATGACTGCCACGCTCAGCTCCAGCCTGAATGTCGGGCAGAAGGTACTGGGCAACATGGGCCGCATCACCTCGCTGCACAAGCAGCGCGTGGAGCAGGCGGGCTTCATGGTGCTGAAGTCGCCGGATATCCCGTCGATTCTCGTCGAAACCGGGTTCATCTCCAACGCCAACGAGGCGGCCAAGCTGGCCACCCGCAGCCATCAGCAGGCGCTGGCCCGTTCGATTCATACCGGTGTGCGCCAGTTCTTCCAGCAGAACCCGCCGCCTGGTACCTATATCGCCTGGCTGCGTGACACCGGCAAGATCGCTGCTGGCCCACGTGAGCACACGGTGCGCCCTGGCGAGACCCTGGCGATGCTCGCCGTGCGCTACCAGGTCAGCGTGGCCAGCCTGCGCAGCACCAACAGCCTCAAGACCGATGAGCTGAAGGTCGGCCAGCGCCTCGATGTCCCCGCCACCACATTGGCCTCGCAATGAGTGGTGGTTCGCGCATCCAGCTGCTCAGCCCGCGGCTGGCCAACCAGATTGCCGCCGGCGAGGTTGTCGAGCGGCCGGCCTCTGTCGCCAAGGAACTGCTGGAAAACAGCCTGGACTCTGGTGCCCGGCGCATTGACGTGGAAGTGGAGCAGGGCGGCGTCAAGCTGCTGAAAGTGCGGGACGATGGCAGTGGTATTTCTGCTGACGACCTGCCGCTGGCCCTGGCCCGTCACGCCACCAGCAAGATCCGCGAGCTTGAAGACCTTGAAGGTGTGATGAGCCTGGGCTTCCGTGGCGAGGCCCTGGCATCGATCAGCTCGGTAGCGCGCTTGACCATGACCTCGCGTACCGCCAGTGCCACCGAGGCCTGGCAGGTAGAAACCGAAGGCCGCGACATGACCCCGCGGGTGCAGCCGGCGGCGCACCCGGTAGGTACTTCGGTGGAAGTGCGCGACCTGTTCTTCAATACCCCGGCCCGGCGCAAGTTCCTCAAGGCCGAGAAAACCGAATTCGATCACCTGCAGGAAGTGATCCGCCGGCTGGCGCTGGCGCGTTTCGATGTCGGCTTCCACCTACGCCACAACGGCAAGAGCATCCTCAGCCTGCACGAGGCTCATGACGAAACCGCCCGTGCGCGGCGGGTCGGCGCCATCTGCGGCCCGGGCTTCATGGAGCAGGCGCTGCCGATCGACGTCGAGCGCAATGGCCTGCGCTTGTGGGGCTGGGTCGGCCTGCCGACCTTCTCGCGCAGCCAGGCAGACCTGCAGTACTTCTTCGTCAACGGCCGTGCGGTTCGCGACAAGCTGGTCGCGCACGCCGTGCGCCAGGCCTACCGTGACGTGCTGTTCAATGGCCGGCACCCGACGTTTGTGCTGTTCCTGGAGCTGGAGCCCAACGGCGTCGACGTCAACGTGCACCCGACCAAGCACGAGGTGCGCTTCCGCGAAGGGCGCTCGGTGCACGACTTCCTGTATGGCACCCTGCACCGTGCTTTGGCCGATGTGCGCCCGGAAGACCAACTGGCCGCGCCTGCCGCCGTGCCTGAGGCGGCTCGCCCCACTGGCCAGCAGGCTGGTGAGTTCGGCCCGCAGGGCGAAATGCGCCTGGCTTCGCCGGTACTTGAACAGCCCCAGGCGCCACAGCATGCAATTTCCAATGGCGGCAGCGGCACCGGTTACCAGTATCAGTACACCCCGCGCCCTTCGCAGCCGCTGCCGGCCGCCGAGGCGCAGGCGGTGTATCGCGAGTTTTACAAACCCATGAGCGAAGGCGTGGCTACGCCTTCTGCGCTGCCCGAAAGCCAGGGTGATATCCCGCCATTGGGCTACGCGCTGGCCCAGCTCAAGGGCATCTACATCCTGGCCGAGAACGCCGTTGGCCTGGTGCTGGTGGACATGCACGCCGCCCACGAGCGCATCATGTACGAGCGCCTGAAGGTGGCCATGGCCAGCGAGGGCCTCAGCGGCCAGCCGCTGCTGGTGCCGGAAACCCTGGCCCTGAGTCAGCGCGAAGCCGACTGCGCCGAAGAACACGCGCAGTGGTTCCAGCGCCTGGGCTTCGAGCTGCAGCGCCTTGGCCCCGAGACCTTGGCAATCCGCCAGATCCCGGCCTTGCTCAAGCAAGCCGAGGCCAACCGCCTGGTGCAAGATGTGCTCGCCGACCTGATGGAGTACGGCACCAGCGACCGTATCCAGGCGCACCTCAACGAACTGCTCGGCACCATGGCCTGCCACGGCGCCGTGCGCGCCAACCGGCGCCTGGCCATTCCCGAGATGAACGCCCTGCTGCGCGACATGGAAAACACCGAGCGCAGCGGCCAGTGCAACCATGGCCGTCCCACCTGGACCCAGATGGGCCTGGACGACCTGGACAAACTCTTCCTGCGCGGTCGATGAAATGAGCGGCAAGCCCCCTGCAATATTCCTGATGGGCCCGACGGCGGCCGGCAAGACCGACCTGGCCATCGAGCTGACCAAGGTCCTGCCGTGCGAGTTGATCAGCGTCGACTCGGCGCTGGTCTACCGCGGCATGGACATCGGTTCGGCCAAACCGTCGAAAGAAATCCTCGCCGCTCACCCGCACCGGCTGATCGACATTCGTGACCCAGCCGAGAGCTATTCGGCCGCGCAGTTCCGCGCCGATGCCCTGGAAGCCATGGCCGAGATCACCGCGCGCGGCAAGATCCCGCTGCTGGTCGGCGGCACCATGCTCTATTACAAGGCATTGATCGATGGCCTGGCCGACATGCCGGCGGCCGATGCGGCGGTGCGTGCCGAGCTGGAGGCCCAGGCCGAAGCCCTCGGGCTGGCAGAACTGCATCGCCAATTGGCTGAAGTCGACCCCGAGTCGGCGGCGCGCATCCACCCCAACGACCCGCAGCGGTTGATCCGGGCGCTGGAGGTATACCGGGTGAGCGGCGAAAGCATGACAGCCCATCGCCAGCGTCAATTCGCGGAAAGTAGCGGCGCAGACGCAGGCGCTGGCGGGCATTTGCCCTATACTGTCGCGAGTTTGGCGATTGCTCCTACAGATCGTCACATTTTGCATCAACGAATTGCGTTACGATTTTCACAGATGCTGGAACAGGGCTTCGTCGACGAGGTCCGATCGCTGCGAGCCAGAAGTGACTTGCACGCCGGGCTGCCGTCTATACGGGCAGTGGGTTATCGGCAGGTCTGGGATTACCTCGACGGCAAGCTGACTGAGAATGAGATGCGTGAACGCGGTATCATTGCTACCCGGCAGCTGGCCAAGCGGCAGTTCACCTGGTTGCGTGGCTGGCCTGAAGTACACTGGCTTGACAGCCTGGCCTGCGACAATCTGTCCCGCACCTTGAAATACCTTGGGGCCATCTCCATATTGAGCTGAGTCCCTGCTGATTGCCGTCTATTCTTGCGAAGGGGCGGCCTAATTTATCGATTTTATTGATTTTCTATTATTTATCCTTACAGGAGTGCGGCATATGTCAAAAGGGCATTCGCTACAAGACCCTTACTTGAATACCTTGAGAAAAGAAAAGGTCCCAGTATCCATCTACCTGGTCAACGGCATCAAACTGCAGGGTTCGATCGAATCCTTCGACCAGTTCGTGGTACTGCTGAAGAACACCGTCAGCCAGATGGTCTACAAGCACGCCATTTCGACCGTGGTTCCTGCCCGTCCGGTTCGCCTGCCAAGCCCGTCCGACTCCGAACACGGCGACAGCGAGCCAGGCAACGCCTGATAGGAGCCTGCATTGTTCTTTGAGCGCCACGGTGGTGGTGAGCGGGCGCTGCTCGTTCACTTGGAAGGTCAGAACCCTGAGGCGCGCGAAGACCCGCAGGAGTTTCAGGAACTGGCATTGTCGGCGGGTGCCGACATCGTCTCGCTGGTCACGGTGACAAGGCATCAGCCTTCCGCCAAATACCTGATTGGCAGTGGCAAGGTCGAGGAGTTGCACGACCTGGTCCATGCCGAGCAGGTAGACCTGGTGATTTTCAATCACACCCTCACGCCCAGTCAGGAGCGCAACCTCGAACGTGTGTTCGAGTGTCGTGTGCTCGACCGCACCGGGCTGATCCTCGATATCTTCGCCCAACGGGCGCGTACCCATGAAGGCAAGCTGCAGGTTGAACTGGCCCAGCTGGAGCACATGAGCACGCGGCTGGTGCGCGGCTGGACCCACCTTGAGCGACAAAAAGGTGGTATCGGCCTGCGCGGCCCGGGTGAGACCCAGCTGGAAACCGACCGCCGCCTGCTGCGGGTGCGCATTCGCCAGATCAAATCCCGCCTGGAGAAGGTACGCAGCCAGCGCGAGCAGGCGCGCCGCGGGCGCAAGCGCGCGGATATCCCGTCGGTATCGCTGGTGGGCTACACCAACGCCGGCAAGTCCACGCTGTTCAACGCCCTGACCGAATCCGAGGTGTACGCCGCGGATCAGCTGTTCGCCACCCTCGACCCGACCCTGCGCCGGCTCGAGCTCAACGACCTGGGGCCGATCGTGCTGGCCGACACCGTGGGCTTCATTCGCCACCTGCCGCACAAGCTGGTCGAGGCATTTCGGGCTACGCTCGAAGAGTCGAGCAACTCTGACCTGCTGGTGCATGTGATCGACGCCCATGAGCCAGAGCGCATGGAACAGATCGAGCAGGTGCTGGCGGTGTTGGGCGAGATTGGCGCCGAAGGGTTGCCGATCCTCGAGGTCTATAACAAACTCGACTTGCTCGAAGATGTCGAGCCACAGATCCAGCGCAATGCCGATGGCAAGCCGGAACGGGTCTGGGTATCGGCACGCGATGGGCGTGGCCTGGAGCTGGTTGGCCAGGCGATTGCCGAGTTGCTGGGGGAAGATCTGTTTGTCGGTACCCTGTGCCTGGAGCAGCGTTTTGCCCGCTTGCGCGCGCAATTCTTTGCCTTGGGCGCCGTGCAGAGTGAAGAGCATGATGAAGAAGGGCGCAGCCTGCTAAGCGTGCGACTGCCCATGGTCGAACTGAATCGCCTGGTCAGCCGTGAAGGCATGGAGCCGCAAGTGTTTGTCGAGCAACACACTTTGCAATAAATGCCCGTCGAGGTCGCCGGGCAGCAGTGACAGGCATTCTGTAGCATTGGACGGCGCGCCGTGGGCGCGTCTTTGCTTTATCAGATGGAGAGCGCTATGGCTTGGAACGAGCCGGGTGGCAACTCGAACAATCAGGATCCCTGGGGCGGCCGCCGTGGTGGCGGTGGCGGTGGTGGGGACAAGAAAGGTCCGCCGGATCTGGACGAGGCCTTCCGCAAATTGCAGGACAGCCTGAACGGCATGTTCGGCAGTGGCAAAAAACGTGGCGGTGCTGATCGCAATGCCGGCAAGGGCGGTGGCCTGGGCCTGCTTGGCATCGGCCTGGCGGTGCTGGCTGCCATCTGGCTGTACAGTGCCGTGTACGTGGTCGACGAGCAGGAGCAGGCCGTGGTGCTGCGCTTCGGCAAGTACTATGAGACGGTCGGCCCCGGCCTGAACATCTACTTCCCGCCGATCGATCGCAAGTACATGGAAAACGTCACGCGTGAGCGTGCCTACACCAAGCAGGGCCAGATGCTGACCGAAGACGAGAACATCGTCGAGGTGCCGCTGACCGTCCAGTACAAGATCAGCAACCTGCAGGACTTCGTGCTCAACGTCGACCAGCCTGAGGTGAGCCTGCAACACGCGACCGACAGCGCCCTGCGCCATGTGGTGGGTTCCACCTCGATGGACCAGGTGCTGACCGAAGGCCGTGAGCAGATGGCCGTGGATATCCGCGAACGCCTGCAGCGCTTCCTCGACAACTACCGTACCGGTATCAGCGTCACCCAGGTCAACGTACAGAGCGCGGCAGCCCCGCGTGAAGTGCAGGAAGCCTTCGATGACGTAATCCGTGCCCGTGAAGACGAGCAGCGCGCCCGCAACCAGGCCGAGTCCTACGCCAATGGCGTGGTGCCGGAAGCCCGTGGTCAGGCCCAGCGCATCATCGAGGACGCCAACGGTTACCGCGACGAAGTCATCGCCCGCGCCAAGGGTGAGGCCGACCGCTTCACCAAGCTGCTGGGTGAGTACCGCAAGGCACCTGACGTGACCCGCCAGCGCCTGTACCTGGAGACCATGCAAGAGGTCTACAGCAAGTCGAGCAAGGTCATGGTGGCGACCAAGGACGGGCAGAGCAACCTGCTCTACCTGCCATTGGACAAGATGGTCGAAGGCAGCCGCAACCCGTCCGCGCCAACCACCAGCGTGTCGCCATCGGCCAACGATGCGGCCGCCCGTGCGGCGCAGGACCTGCAACAGCAACAGCAGCCGCTGCGCACTAGGGAGAGCCGCTGATGAGCAATAGATCGCTGATCGCCCTGATCGCCGCCGTGGTCCTGGCCATTGTGGCCTGGAACAGTTTCTACATCGTGTCCCAGACCGAGCGTGCGGTTTTGCTGCGCTTCGGTAAGGTGGTTCAGGCAGATGTTCAGCCGGGCCTGCACGTGAAGATTCCGTACGTGAACCAGGTGCGCAAGTTCGACGCCCGTCTGATGACCCTCGACGCCCCGACCCAGCGGTTCCTGACCCTGGAGAAAAAAGCGGTGATGGTCGACGCCTACGCCAAGTGGCGCGTCAAGGACGCCGAACGCTTCTACACCGCTACCTCCGGCATGAAGCAGATCGCCGACGAGCGTCTGTCGCGTCGCCTGGAAAGCGGCCTGCGTGACCAGTTCGGTAAACGTACCCTGCACGAAGTGGTTTCCGGTGAACGTGACGCACTGATGGCTGACATCACGGCATCGCTGAACCGTATGGCCAACAAGGAGCTGGGTATCGAGGTGGTCGACGTGCGCGTCAAGGCCATCGACCTGCCGAAGGAAGTCAACCGCAGCGTGTTCGACCGCATGAGCACCGAGCGTGAGCGTGAAGCCCGCGAGCACCGCGCCAAGGGTAACGAGCTGGCTGAAGGTATCCGTGCCGATGCCGACCGTCAGCGCCGTGTACTGCTGGCAGAGGCCTATCGCGAAGCAGAAGAAACCCGTGGTGACGGCGATGCCCAGTCGGCCGCCATCTACGCCAAGGCTTACACCCAGGACGCCGATTTCTATGCGTTCTACCGTAGCCTGCAGGCCTACCGCGAGAGCTTCTCAAGCAAGAGCGACGTGCTGGTCCTGGACCCGAAGAACGAGTTCTTCCGCTACCTGGACAAGAGCAGGCCTTGATGCTCAGGCCCTGATTTTCATGCAGCAGCGCCCCGCCGGGCAGCTAAAACACCAGGCGGGGTGCATCCTGAATGAAAAGGGGTGTATGATGAGGCAGCCGGGAAATTTCCCGGCTTTTTTGCGTCTGCAAGGTTGATTGGCAAAGCGCCAGTCGACGGTTTGGTCAGCTCGCAAGGCAATTTGAGGGTATCGGGTACGGTGGCTGCGCTGGGATCAGTGCTGCCCGCTGCTGTGCGCGATACCGGCTTTACTGACGGCTCGCCTGCTGGCAAGCCGCCCGGACCAGAGGGGAAATGGCGTAATGGCAACGGTAGACCGCTGGCTGCTGCCAGATGGCATCGAGGAAGTACTGCCACCTGAGGCTGCGCGCATCGAGATCGCGCGCCGCCAGGTGTTGGACCTGTTCCAGAGTTGGGGCTACGAACTGGTCGTCACCCCGCATATCGAGTACCTGGAGTCGCTGCTTACCGGCGCCGGCCAGGACCTGGATCAGCGTACCTTCAAGGTAGTGGACCCGCAGTCCGGCCGCCTGATGGGCTTCCGCGCCGACTTCACCCCGCAGGTGGCGCGCATCGACGCCCACACCCTGCGCCGTGAAGGCCCGAGCCGCTTGTGCTATGCCGGCAGCGTGCTGCACGCCCAGCCGCGTGCACTGTCCACTTCGCGCAGCCCGATCCAGTTGGGTGCCGAACTGTACGGCGACGCCAGCCCTACCAGCGATGTGGAAGTCATCAGCCTGATGCTCGCCACCTTGCAGCTGGCCGATGTACCGGATGTGCACATGGACCTTGGCCACGTCGGTATCTACCGCGGCCTGGCCCGTGCCGCCGGGCTGTCCGGTGCGGTCGAGCAACAGCTGTTCGATGCCATGCAACGCAAGGCCGTCGATGAAGTGCAGGCGCTGACCGCCGACCTGCCGAAGGACCTGGGCAACATGCTGCGCGCGCTGGTCGAGCTGTGCGGTGGCCGCGAAGTGCTGGCTGAAGCCCGTGTGCGCCTGGGTCGAGCCCCGGCCAGCGTGCTGGCGGCGCTGGACGACCTGCTGGCGATCGCCGATCGCCTGGCCTCGCGCTACCCGGACCTGCCGCTGTATTTCGACCTCGGCGAGCTGCGCGGTTACCACTACCACACCGGCGTGGTGTTCGCGGTGTTCGTGCCTGGCGAAGGTCAATCGATCGCCCAGGGCGGCCGCTACGACGACATCGGCGCCGATTTTGGCCGGGCGCGCCCGGCCACCGGTTTCTCCACGGATTTGAAGACCCTGGTCACACTGGGGCGAGCGGAGGTCGTATTGCCAACTGGCGGCATCTGGATGCCGGACAGTGGCGACGCGGCCCTCTGGCAGCAAGTCTGCCAGTTGCGCAACGAGGGCCAGCGTGTGGTCCAGGCTTTGCCTGGCCAGCCGTTGAGTGCTGCTCTCGAGGCGGATTGTGATCGGCAATTGATTCAGCAAGACGGGCGCTGGCAGGTTCTGCCGCTGGCCCAGTGAGTTTCTGCGTCGGCAACAGGCCGGCAACCAAGTTTGCGTGAATGAGGACCAATGTAATGGGTAAGAATGTCGTCGTCCTGGGCACCCAGTGGGGTGATGAGGGCAAAGGCAAGATCGTCGATCTGCTGACCGAACATGCTGCCGCCGTAGTGCGCTACCAGGGTGGCCACAACGCGGGTCACACCCTGGTGATCAACGGTGAAAAGACCGTTCTGCACCTGATTCCCTCGGGCATCCTGCGTGAAGGCGTACAGTGCCTGATCGGCAACGGCGTGGTCGTTGCCCCGGACGCCCTGATGCGTGAAATCACCAAGCTGGAAGAGAAGGGCGTACCGGTGCGTGAGCGCCTGCGCATCTCCCCGGCTGCGCCGCTGATCCTGTCGTACCACGTGGCCCTGGACCAGGCCCGCGAAAAAGCCCGTGGCGAAGCCAAGATCGGCACAACTGGCCGTGGTATCGGCCCAGCCTACGAAGACAAGGTTGCTCGTCGCGGCCTGCGCGTAGGCGACCTGTTCCACCGCGAGCGTTTCGCCGCCAAGCTGGGTGAGCTGCTGGACTACCACAACTTCCAGCTGGTGAACTACTACAAAGAGCCGGCCATCGACTTCCAGCAGACCCTGGACGAGTGCATGGCCTACGCTGAGCAGCTCAAGCCGATGATGCTCGACGTCACCGCCGAGCTGCACAACCTGCGCCGCGCCGGCAAGGACATCATGTTCGAAGGCGCCCAGGGCTCGCTGCTGGACATCGACCACGGTACCTACCCGTACGTCACCAGCTCCAACACCACTGCTGGCGGTATTTCCACCGGCTCCGGCGTTGGCCCGATGTACCTGGACTACATCCTGGGTATCACCAAGGCCTACACCACTCGCGTAGGTTCCGGTCCGTTCCCGACCGAACTGTTCGACGAGACCGGCGCTACCCTGGCCAAGCGTGGCCACGAGTTCGGCTCCACCACCGGCCGTGCCCGTCGTTGCGGCTGGTTCGATGCCGTCATCCTGCGTCGCGCCATCGACGTCAACAGCATCTCGGGCATCTGCCTGACCAAGCTGGACGTACTGGACGGCCTGGAAACCATCAACATCTGCGTTGGCTACAAGAACGAGAACGGTGCTGTCATCGACGCGCCTTCCGATGCCGACAGCTACATCGGCCTGGAGCCAGTGTACGAAGAGATGCCAGGCTGGAGCGAGTCGACCGTGGGCGTGAAAACCCTGGAAGAACTGCCGGCCAACGCTCGCGCCTACATCAAGCGCATCGAAGACCTGATCGGCGCGCCGATCGACATCATCTCCACCGGCCCGGACCGCAACGAGACCATCGTGCTGCGTCACCCGTTCGCCTGATCTGCCTTCCAGGCTGATCTGACGCCGTGGCCCTGAAAGGGGCTGCGGCGTTTTCATTTGTGGGGTATGCCTGCACCGGCCCCGTCGCCGACAAGCCAGCCCACAGGCAACCCCCATTGCTAAACCTTGGCGTTTATCCCTGCTGTCCCCGGCACAACCCTTGCTGTAAGAAACGTCTGATGATGCCATCAAAATAGTGGCGCCAGAAAACACGAGGGTTACACCGTGTCTGCCATCCTCTCACTGTTACGAAGCCGCCTTTTGCGGCCTGTGTTTGTTGCCCTTGGTATCGCTCTTTTGGTGCAGGTGCTGGTTGCCGTTGCGCTCACCCGCAGCACGATCACCGCGCTGGAGGCCGATCTTGGTCAGCGCCTGGGCAATGACAGCCGCCAGCTCGCCACCGAGCTGGAGCAAGCCGGGCAAGATGTTCGCTCGGGCCTCGACGGCCTTTCCAGCAGCACCCGCCAGCGCTTGAGTGCCGGTTTGTCTGCCCGCCTGCAAAGCGAGCAGCAACAACTGCGCAGCACCCTGGAGAAGAACCTCAAGGACTCTGCCAACGACATGGCCGAGCTGCTGGCTTCGGTCGCCCCGCGGGCGATCTGGGATAACGACGTGCCGGTGCTTTCCGACTTCGCCCGACGTGCCCAGCGCAACCCCAACGTGCTGTTCGTTGTCTACGACGACGCCCAGGGCCAGCACCTTACCCGCTACCTGAACCGGCAGAACCCGATCAACCAGACATTGATGGAGAAGGGCCAGGGCGAGCGCGCGCTGGACAAGGTGATCGATGCGGCCCGGCGTGACCCAGCGGTGTACTTCGTCGAAGCCCCGATCAACCCCAACGGCGCCGAAATCGGCAAGGTGGTGATGGGGGTTTCCACGGCTGGCATCGATCAGGAACTCAAGGCTCTCGACCAGCGCTTCGCGGCGTTGATCGCCAGCGGTGAACAACTGGTTGGCGACAGCCTGGTCGGCGCTGCCGCCGACAGTGGCAAGACTCTGCGCGAGCGCCTGGAAAAGGCGCAGGGCAGTGCTGCCGCCATGCAGGCCAACACCGCGCAGACCGTGCGCGATGCTGCTGCGCAGCTGCGCTGGCGCATCGGCCTGGGCCTGGTGCTGGTAGGCCTGGGCGTGTTGCTGGTGGTGGCCGTGGTGCTTGGTCGCCGGGTGCTGAGCAAGCTGCGCCTGTTGATTGCTGCCCTCGACGACTTGGCCGCCGGCGAAGGCGACTTGACCAAGCGCGTGCCGCTCGACAGCCGCGACGAAATTGGCGACATGGCCTCGGCGGTGAACCGCTTTGTCGACAAACTGCAGCCGATCGTGCGCGAGGCGGGCGAGGTGGCGCAGCGCACTGGCGTCGAGATTGGCGCGATGGCTCAGCGCAATGCCGGTGCCGATGCTGCTGCCGCGCTACAGCGCGACGAAGTGGCGGCTAGCCTGCGCGACCTGTCGAGCATGGCCGACGAAGCCCAGGCCGAAAGCCACGCTATGCAGGCAGCCCTGCAGCAGGTGGTGGATATCCGCCAGGCTACTGATGAGAACAGTCGCACCTCGACGCAGTTGGCCGGTTTGATCGAGAACCTGGCCGGGCAGGTGGACGCCGGCTCCCAGGTGATCGAGCGCTTGGCAAAGCAGAGTGAGCAGATCGAAGTGGTGCTTACGGTGATCCACGGCATCGCCGAGCAGACCAACCTGCTGGCCTTGAACGCCGCTATCGAAGCGGCCCGGGCTGGCGAAACCGGGCGTGGCTTTGCCGTGGTGGCGGATGAGGTGCGGGCGCTGGCGAGCAAGACGCAAAGCTCCACGGGGGATATCCAGGCGCATATCGCCGCGTTGCAGAAAGGTGCGAAGGAGGCCGTGGCCACCATCAGCCAGGCTGGGCTCAAGGCCAGCGAAGGGCTGCTGGTGCTGCGTGACAACGAGCGCCGTCAGCAGTCTGTGCAGGTGGCCGTGGAACAGGTGCATGCGGCCATCGGTCTGGCGACCCGGGCGGCTGAGCAGCAGGCGAGCGGGGCACAGGCGGTGCGTGGGCGGGTAGAGACCATTCATGCCCAGGCCGAGCGCTCGGCTGAAGTGGTGATGCAGACTACGGCCAGTAGCAAGGTGCTGGATGATTTGGCAGCGCAGCTGCGGGCGAGCTTAGGTCAGTTCCGAGCCTGATCATGCCGATGCGGTCTTTTGTGGGAGCGGCCTTGTGTCGCGATAGGGCCGCGTAGCGGCCCCAGCAGTCTTTGTGTCGGCGCCGATATCCTGGGGCTGCTGCGCAGCCCTATCGCGACACAAGGCCGCTCCCACAGGTACTGCGCAGGCCTGGAGGGCGGCGTGGTTCAGGCCTTGTTCAGGTACATCCGCGTTGTCAGCAGGTAAACCGGCAACCCCGACACCACGATCAGCAGCGCCGCATAAGGCGCAGCTGCCGCAAACTCGACGTTTGCCGTATGCGCCCACACCTCGGTCGCCAGGGTGGTCATGCCAGTCGGGCTGAGCAGCAGGGTCGCCGTCAGCTCCTTCATGGCATCCAGGAACACCAGGGCAAAGGCCGCCGCCATGGCCGGGAAGATGATTGGCAAGGTCACCCGGCAGAACGCCGTAAAGCTGCTCGCGCCCAAGGTGCGCGCGGCTTCTTCCAGCGTTGGCGAAGCCTTGTTCAGTGCGGTGCGCACTGGCGACTGCGCCAGCGGCAGGAACAATAGCGCATAGGCCAGCAGCAACAACGCCGTGGTCTGGTACAGCGCCGGCACGTAGTGCAGGGCGAAGAACACCAGGGTCAGGGCAATCACCAGGCCGGGCAGGGCGTGCAGCAGGTACGGCAGGCGCTCGGCCCAGATCGCCAGGCGGCCTTTATAACGCACCACCAGGAAGCTGATCGGCAGGGCCAGCAGTACGCAGAAGCCAGCACCGCCAAGCGATACCGACAGCGAAGTGAACAGCGCCTTGGAGATGGCCGCCACCGGGAACGCCGCCGACGAACCAACGCTCAGCCAGTAGCCGAGCATGGCCAGCGGAATACCGCTGCCCAGCACCGCCAGGCTCACGCAGAACAGCTGCGCCAGCACCGCCCAGCCACGCAGCCGCACCGGTTGCGCGCGCCGCGCCACACCTTGGCCGATGCGCACATGGCGGGCCTTGCCGCGTACGCGCAATTCCAGCCACAGCATCACCAGGCACATCACCAGCAGCACGGCAGACAGCATGGCTGCGTTGGCATTGCTGAACTCCAGTTCGAACTGTTGGTAGATCGCCGTGGTGAAGGTTTGCAGGCCGAGGATCGACAGTGCGCCAAACTCGACCAGCATGTGCAGGGCAATCAGCAGCGCGCCGCCGAGCATCGACGGCCACAGCAGCGGCAGGGTGACCTTGCTGAGCACGCCCCAGCGGCTGCAACCCAGTGTGCGCGCCGACTCCTCCAGCGAGGTGTCGAGGTTGCGCAGGGTTGCGGCCACCGGCAGGAACACCAGTGGGTACTTGGACAGGGCCATGACCATGATTGCCCCGCCCAGCCCTTCGAAGTCCGAGCTCAGCGATACCCAGGTGAAACTGCTGACGAACGACGGTACGGCGAATGGCAGGCACAGCACCACGCCCCACAGCCGGCGGCCGGCCAGGTTGCTGCGTTCCAGCAGCCAGGCCAACGCCAGGCCAACCACCATGCAGGTCAGTGTCACCCCGACCATCAGCATCAGGGTGTTGCGCATCAGCCCCCAGACAAAGGGCCGCCACAGCAGGTGCAAGGCTTCGCGCCAGCCGGCTTCCCAGGCTTTGATGGCGACATAGGCCAGCGGTAGCAGGCTCATCGCCACCAGGAACAGCACAGGCAGCACCACCCAGATGGAGGGGCGTTTGCGGCGCGGTACGAAGCGTGCCCGCACCGGCTCGGACATGGCGGCGGTCATCAGAGCAGGCCGACCTCGCGTTCAAGCTCGATGGCTTCCTCGGCATTGCCAAGGTCAGCCGGCGAAATTTTTGGCGGGCGCAGCTCTTCGAACGGCTTCAGGCCACGGTCAGAGACCATGCCCTTGTGCAGTGGGTATTCGGCGGTGGTCTGGGTGATCACGCGCTGGCCTTCTTCGCTGGCCATCCAGTTCAGCAGCGCCTGGGCTTCTTTCGGGTGCTTGCTGGCCTTGACCACGGCGGCACCAGAGATGGTCACCAGGTTGCCGGCATCGCCGTCGGCCAGGTAGTACAGCTTGGAGTCGAGCTTGCCGCGCTCGCGCTCCAGGGCATACCAGTAATAGTTGTTCACCAACACGGCGGCGACTTCGCCTTTCTCCACGGCCTTGAGTGCGACCATGTTGTTGGTATAGGTCTTGCCAAAGGCTTTCAGGCCGGTCAGCCATTCTTCGGTGGCTTCACGACCATGCATTTTCAGGATGGCCACGGCCTGTTCCTGGAAGGCACCGCTGGTCGGTACGTAGCCAACGCGGCCTTCCCACTCGGGGTTGGCGAAGTCCATCACTGTGGTCGGCAAGTCTTTCTCGTCGACCTTCTTCGGGTTGAACACGACGATGCGCGTACGGGCGGTGATGCCCATCCAGGTGCCGTTGGCGCCAACGTACTCCTTGGGCATCATGTTCGCGGTAGCGTCGTCGATTTTCGCCAGCAGGCCCAGTTCGCCGAGGTTGTTCAGCGGCGGGGACTCTTCGGTGTAGATGATGTCGGCCGGCGAGCGCTCGCCTTCCTCGATGATCTGGCTGGCCAGCTGGTTGCTGCTGCCCTTGCGGATATTGATGTGAATGCCGGTCTTGGCCTCATAGGCCTTGGCAATGGCTTCGCCGATTTCCTTGTGCTGACCGTTGTACATGGTCAGGGTGACCGGTGCGTCTGCCATGGCGGCCGGTGCGCCGATGACCAGGCTCAGCACGGCGGCGGCCAAGGTGCGCATCAGCGGTTGCGGGCGGATCGTCATGCGGGTACTTCCTCGCTTACGGCTACATATTTGGAAACAATGGTAAACGAAATCGTTTCTCAAGTGGCCGGGTGACGAGAAATTCATGGGGCAGACGATGGTGTAACAGCCTTGAAGGTGTGTTGGCTGTGCTGGCCTCTTCGCGGGCACGCCCGCTCCCACAGGTATTTTGCTAGCCGAACGGCCTGTGATGATCCTGTGGGAGCGGGCGTGCCCGCGAAGAGGTCGGAACAGGTTTGCACCTGTGACCGAGAGAGGAGGGATACAAAAATCGCAGACAAGAAAAAACCCACTAGCAAGCTAGTGGGTTTTTGTATGGTGCCCAGGAGAAGACTCGAACTTCCACGACCGTTAAGTCACTGATACCTGAAACCAGCGCGTCTACCAATTCCGCCACCTGGGCAAAGCTTTGCATCATCTGATGAAGGCGACTATCGTTCGCTTTCACACAGTAGTAACAGATCCTTGGTCATCTGTTACTTGAAAATATTTGGTGCCCAGGAGAAGACTCGAACTTCCACGACCTTGCGGTCACTGATACCTGAAACCAGCGCGTCTACCAATTCCGCCACCTGGGCACACATTCGAGATTACTTGATGCTTTACAGCGCCTTTCGTCTCTACTACAACTTCAGCAACTTCGAGGTTGTCCGTCGTTGTGGTGCGCACTATACGGACGCTCCCCAAGGCTGTAAAGCCCCCAATCAAAAAAAATTTCAAAAAATTCAACTCGTTGATTCCACAGCCCTATTACTGCTGTCTATGCACTGCAGCGGGGGCTGTCCAAGGCTGACATTTCCGGTTTCAATACGCCTATGCCAGAATTCCTATCTATATACCCCAAGGTGAACCCCTTCTGATGGCCGATTGGCAATCCCTCGATCCCGAGGCCGCTCGCGAAGCGGAAAAATACGACAACCCTATTCCCAGCCGTGAGCTGATCCTGCAGCGCCTCGCCGACCGTGGCGAACCGGCCGCACGCGAGGAACTGGCGGCCGAGTTCGGTCTGTACGACGAAGACCAGATCGAAGCCCTGCGCCGCCGCCTGCGTGCCATGGAGCGCGATGGCCAGCTTATCTATACACGGCGCGGCACTTATGCCCCGGTAGACAAGCTGGACCTGATCTGTGGTCGCGTCTCCGGCCACCGCGACGGCTTTGGCTTCCTTATTCCGGATGACGGCAGCGAAGACCTGTTCCTCAGCCCGTCGCAGATGCGACTGGTGTTCGACGGTGACCGCGGCCTGGCCCGTGTCTCTGGCGTCGACCGCCGTGGCCGCCGCGAAGGCGTGCTGGTCGAGGTCATCTCCCGTGCCCACGAAAGCGTGGTCGGCCGTTACTTCGAAGAAGGCGGCATTGGCTACGTGACCCCGGACAACCCGAAGATCCAACAGGAAGTGCTGGTTACCGCCGGGCGTAACGGTGGCGCCAAGATCGGCCAGTTCGTCGAGATCAAGATCACCCACTGGCCAACCCCGCGCTTCCAGCCGCAAGGCGACGTGGTCGAGGTCATCGGCAACTACATGGCGCCGGGCATGGAAATCGACGTTGCCCTGCGCAGCTACGATATCCCGCACGTCTGGCCCAAGGACGTGATCAAGGAAGCGCGCAAGTTCCGCTCCGAAGTCGAAGAGAAGGACAAAGAGAAGCGCGTCGATCTGCGCCATCTGCCGTTCGTCACCATCGACGGTGAAGATGCCCGCGACTTCGACGACGCTGTCTATTGCGAACCGCTGGGCAAGCTGCGCCTGTTCTCGGGTGGCTGGCGCCTGTATGTGGCCATCGCCGACGTGTCCAGCTACGTGCGCCTCGGCTCGGCCCTGGACGTCGAAGCCCAGCAGCGCGGTAACTCGGTGTACTTCCCCGAGCGCGTGGTGCCGATGCTCCCCGAAGAGCTGTCCAACGGCCTGTGCTCGCTGAACCCACACGTCGATCGCCTGGCCATGGTCTGCGAAATGACCATGAACAAAGCCGGCCAAATGGTCGACTACCAGTTCTACGAAGGCGTCATCCACTCCCACGCCCGCCTGACCTACAACAAGGTCAGCAGCATGCTCGAGCACGCCCGCACCCGTGAGGGCAAGGCCCTGCGTGAAGAGTACAAGGCAGTCGTGCCGGACCTGAAGAACCTGTACAACCTGTACAAGGTGCTGGTGGATGCCCGTCACACCCGTGGCGCCATCGACTTCGAGACCCAAGAAACCCGCATCATCTTCGGCGACGAACGCAAGATCGCGGAAATCCGCCCGACCGTGCGCAACGACGCCCACAAGCTGATCGAGGAGTGCATGCTGGCGGCCAACGTGGCCACCGCCGAGTTCCTGCAGAAGCATGGCGTACCGGCGCTGTACCGTGTGCACGATGGCCCGCCACCGGAGCGCCTGGAAAAACTGCGTGCCTTCCTTGGCGAACTGGGCCTGACCCTGCACAAGGGCAAGGACCCGTCACCGAAGGACTACCAGGCCCTGCTGGCGAGCATCGCCGGGCGCCCGGACTTCCACCTGATCCAGACGGTGATGCTGCGCTCGCTGAGCCAGGCCGTGTACAGCACCGACAACAACGGCCACTTCGGCCTGAACTACGAGGCGTACACCCACTTCACCTCGCCGATTCGCCGTTACCCGGACCTGCTGGTGCACCGCGCCATCCGCAGCATCATCCGCTCCAAGGTCGATACCCCGCACGTCAAGCGTGCCGGCGCCATGAGCATCCCCAAGGCGCGTATCTACCCGTACGACGAAAACACCCTCGAGCAACTCGGCGAGCAATGCTCGATGACCGAGCGCCGCGCCGACGAAGCCACCCGTGACGTGGTCAACTGGCTCAAGTGCGAGTACATGAAGGACCGCGTGGGCGAGACCTTCCCGGGTGTGATCACTGCGGTGACCGGTTTTGGCCTGTTCGTCGAGCTGACCGACATCTATGTAGAAGGCCTGGTGCACGTCAGTGCATTGCCGGGCGACTATTACCACTTCGACCCAGTGCACCACCGCCTGTCGGGCGAGCGCACCGGGCGTAGCTTCCGCCTGGGCGACACGATCGAGGTCAAGGTCATGCGTGTTGACCTGGACGAGCGCAAGATCGACTTCGAGGTGTCGGAAAAGGCCCTCGCCGCACCAATTGGCCGCAAGCAGCGCGGCGCCGCGCCAGCTGCCGAAAAGGCCGAGCCTGCCCCGGTCGAGGCCAAGGCCACGCCGAAGCCACGCAGCCGCAAGAGTGAAGCCTCCGAAGCGTACTTCCCGAAAGACGCCGTGCAGCGTAACGCCGAAGTGCGCAAGAGCCGCGAAATGAAGAAGGCGCTGATGAGCGAGGCACGCACTGGCGGCCATGCCAGCAGCAAGTCGGACAAAGGTGGCAAAACCACCGGCAAGCCGACCAAGCACCGTAAAGGCCCGCCGAAGTCCGGCGCGCCACGCAAGAGCAAGAGCAAGCCATGAGTCAGCTGGAAAAGATCTACGGCGTGCACGCCGTGCAGGCATTGCTGCAGCACCATCCGAAGCGGGTCAAGCAGATCTGGCTGTCGGAAGGGCGCAGCGAGCCACGCCTGCAAGCGCTGCTGGCGCTGGCCGCAGAAAACCGCGTGGCGGTTGGCCAGGCCGAGCGCCGTGAGATGGATGCCTGGGTCGAGGGCGTGCACCAGGGTGTTGTGGCCGAGGTCAGCCCGAGCCAGGTGTGGGGCGAGTTGATGCTCGAGGAACTGCTTGAGCGCACTGAAACGCCGCCGCTGATCCTGGTGCTGGACGGTGTGACCGACCCGCACAACCTCGGTGCCTGCCTGCGTACCGCCGATGCGGCGGGTGCCACGGCAGTGATCGTGCCCAAGGACAAGTCGGCAACCCTTACCCCGGTTGTGCGCAAGGTGGCCTGTGGCGCTGCCGAGGTGATTCCGCTGGTGGCCGTGACCAACCTGGCGCGTACGCTGGAGAAGTTGCAGCAGCGTGGCCTGTGGGTGGTCGGTACCGCCGGCGAAGCCGAGCAGGAGATCTACCAGCAAGACCTGACCGGGCCGCTGGTGATGATCATGGGCGCGGAAGGCAAGGGCATGCGCCGGCTGACCCGCGAGCATTGCGATTTCCTGGTGAAGTTGCCGATGGGCGGTAGCGTCAGCAGCCTGAACGTGTCGGTGGCGACGGGCGTGTGCCTGTTCGAGGCCGTGCGTCAGCGTCAGGCCAAGCGCTGACCTTTAGCCTGTACCGGCCTCTTCGCGGGTGAACCCGCGAAAGGGCCGGCAGCCTGTGAATATGTTTCTGGCTGTTCAAATAATCACCAATCACCTTGCTTGTGCGCCCCAGCTTCTCTACAATTGCGCCCCTTGCCGAGCTGGCAGGCGCTCATGTGCCTCCCCTCCGTGCAAGACATACAGTGTCATTCACTCCTTGTCTGACCAGATTCCCTGGCAGACTACTAACCCGTAAGGAGCATTCATGCGTCATTACGAAATCATCTTCCTGGTTCACCCGGACCAGAGCGAGCAAGTCGGCGGCATGGTTGAGCGTTACACCAAGCTGATCGAAGAAGATGGTGGCAAGATCCACCGCCTGGAAGACTGGGGCCGTCGTCAACTGGCCTACGCAATCAACAATGTTCACAAGGCTCACTACGTGATGCTGAACGTTGAGTGCACCGGCAAGGCCCTGGCCGAGCTGGAAGACAACTTCCGCTACAACGATGCCGTTATCCGTAACCTGGTCATCCGTCGCGACGAAGCCGTTACCGGCCAGTCCGAGATGCTGAAGGCTGAAGAGAACCGCAGCGAGCGCCGTGAGCGTCGCGAGCGTCCTGAGCATGCTGACTCCGCCGAAGGCGACGACAGCAATGACAGCGACTCCAGCGATAACGCTGACGAGTAATCCACGGACCTTTAGAGGAGCCTATTAAATGGCACGTTTCTTCCGTCGTCGTAAATTCTGCCGCTTCACTGCTGAAGACGTGAAAGAGATCGACTTCAAAGATCTCAACACCCTGAAAGCTTACGTATCCGAAACCGGCAAGATCGTTCCAAGCCGTATCACCGGTACCAAAGCTCGTTATCAGCGTCAGCTGGCTACCGCTATCAAGCGCGCCCGCTTCCTGGCCCTGCTGCCCTACACCGACAGCCACGGCCGCTGAGACCGGGTCGTCGACAAGCAGTAAGGGATTAGCATGCGAGCGTTAGCAAGTTTCATCATGCGCGGTCGTGTGCAGGCCACCCTGGTGGTGGTCATCAGCGCGGTACTGCCGCTGCTGTTCTGGTTGAGTGCCGCTGCCAGCAGCCTTGTGCTGCTGCGGCGTGGGTTCAAGGATGCTACATCGGTCATCGCCGGCGGCCTGCTGGCCGGGCTGGCCGTGTGGGTCATGGGCGATCCCATCACCTTTCTGGTGATTGCGGGTGCCCTGGCCCTGGCCGCCATGTTGCGTGCCGAGCATCCCTGGAGCCGGGTGTTGCTCGCCAGTGCCGTGTTCGCCGTGGCGTTTAGCCTCGTGCTTGATCTGGCGCTGGCGCAAACCTTCGATGTGCTGGCCAAGGCGTTTGCCGAAGCCATGCCGCAAATCGAAGGGCAACCGGTGCTCTCCGGTGAGCTGATCCGCCCTGTGCTGGTCGCTTCCACAGCAGTGACGGTGCAATTGTTCAGTGTGCTGGCGTTGATGCTGGCGCGCTACTGGCAGGCAGCGTTGTACAACCCTGGAGGCTTTGGTCGCGAGTTTCGCGAACTGAAGTTGCCGAAACAGACCATGGCGGTCTTGGTGGCAGTGATGGTGGTGGCGCCGTTTATCGGCCCGCAGTTCATCATCCTGGCATCGGCTTCCAGCCTGGTACTGGTGCTGGCCGGCATCGCCTTGATGCATGGGCTGGTGGCACAGGGCCGACTGGCCGGTTTCTGGCTGGTGGGCATGTACGTGACGCTGCCGCTGATCATGCAGCTGATTTATCCGTTGCTGGTGGTCTTGGCCATTGTCGACAGCCTGATTGATTTTCGCGGTCGCAAGTCCCCCAAGGGGAATGACTCCGCGAACGGTGAAGGTTAAAAGTTAAGAGGTTTTACCAAATGGAACTGATCCTGCTGGAAAAAGTCGCTAACCTGGGCAACCTGGGCGACAAAGTAAAAGTTAAGGCTGGTTACGGCCGTAACTTCCTGCTGCCATTCGGCAAGGCCACCGTTGCCAACGCCGCCAACCTGGCTGCGTTCGAAGAGCGTCGCGCCGAGCTGGAAAAAGCAGCCGCTGACAAGAAAGCTTCGGCTGAAAGCCGCGCTGCCCAACTGGCCGAGCTGGAAGTGACCATCACTGCCACTGCTGGCGACGAAGGCAAGCTGTTCGGTTCGATCGGCACCCACGACATCGCTGACGCCCTGACCGCCTCCGGCGTTGAAGTGGCCAAGGCTGAAGTTCGTCTGCCGAACGGCACCATCCGTCAGGTTGGCGAATACGACGTAGCCGTGCACCTGCACAGCGACGTTGAAGCCACCGTACGTGTGGTCGTCGTAGCTGCCTAAGCTGCGCTGACTGGCTGGCTCCTTGTGAGTCAGGCGGTTAACATCGGGCACGGTCCTGTTTTTTACAGGCCGTGCCCTTTGTCTTTTTCGTACTCCAGAATTCTTTCGTGGCCATGAACGAGATCACCACTTCCGAACAGCTAGACCTGCAAACCGCAGCCCTGAAGGTGCCGCCGCATTCCATCGAGGCCGAACAGGCCGTGCTCGGTGGCCTGATGCTGGACAACAACGCCTGGGAGCGGGTGCTGGACCAGGTGTCGGATGGCGATTTCTACCGGCATGACCACCGCCTGATCTTCCGTGCCGTGCACAAGTTGGCCGACGCCAACCAGCCATTCGACGTGGTTACCCTGCACGAGCAGCTGGACAAGGAAGGCTTGTCCTCGCAAATCGGCGGCCTGGCGTACCTGGCTGAGCTGGCCAAGAACACCCCGTCTGTGGCCAACATCAAGGCCTATGCCGCGATCATTCGCGAGCGGGCCACGTTGCGCCAGCTGATCAGTATCAGTACCGACATCGCCGACAACGCGTTCAACCCGCAAGGGCGCAACGCTGCAGAAATTCTCGACGATGCCGAGCGGCAGATCTTCCAGATCGCCGAGGCGCGCCCGAAAACCGGTGGCCCGGTAGGTGTCAACGACCTGCTGGCCATGGCCATCGACCGTATCGATACGCTGTTCAACTCCGACAGCGACATCACCGGTATTTCCACCGGTTACACCGACCTGGACGAGAAAACCAGCGGCTTGCAGGCCGCCGACCTGATCATCGTGGCTGGTCGTCCGTCGATGGGTAAGACCACCTTCGCCATGAACCTGGTGGAAAACGCCGTATTGCGTACCGACAAAGCGGTTCTGGTGTTCTCCCTCGAGATGCCAGGTGAGTCGCTGATCATGCGTATGCTCTCGTCGCTGGGCCGTATCGACCAGACCAAGGTGCGTTCCGGCCAGCTGGACGACGACGACTGGCCGCGCCTGACCTCGGCGGTGAACCTGCTCAACGACCGCAAGCTGTTCATCGACGATACCGCCGGCATCAGCCCGTCGGAAATGCGCGCGCGTACCCGCCGCCTGGCCCGTGAGCACGGCGAAATCGCCATGATCATGGTCGACTACCTGCAGCTGATGCAGATCCCCGGTTCGGCCGGTGACAACCGTACCAACGAGATTTCCGAGATTTCCCGCTCGCTCAAGGCCCTGGCCAAGGAATTCAACTGCCCGGTCATCGCCCTGTCGCAGCTGAACCGCTCGCTGGAACAGCGCCCGAACAAACGCCCGGTGAACTCCGACTTGCGTGAGTCCGGTGCAATCGAACAGGACGCCGACGTGATCATGTTCGTGTACCGCGACGAGGTGTACCACCCCGAGACCGAGCACAAGGGCGTGGCGGAAATCATCATTGGTAAACAGCGTAACGGCCCGATCGGCTTTGTGCGCCTGGCGTTTATCGGCAAGTACACCCGTTTCGAGAACTTGGCGCCGGGGATGTATAACTTCGATGATGATGAATAACTCATTGAGCTAGCAGGGACCCCTGTAGGAGCGGCCTTGCGTCGCGATGGGCTGCAGAGCAGCCCCAGGATTTCAGCGAAGATGCAAAAAGTGCTGGGGCTGCTGCGCAGCCCATCGCGACGCAAGGCCGCTCCTACAAGGTATGCGGTGCGCCCGCTAGCTGTGGATTCTGAGCGATGTTCGTTTGCACTTGGCTGATGATCCGCCCCCCGCTCATGGTGATAACCCGGTCAAACCGCGACAGCGCGCTCTGATCATGCGTCACGCAAACCAGCCCTCTCCCTTTGAATGCCTCGAACAACAGATCCCAGGTGCGCTCAGCCGATCCGGCATCGAGCCCGGCTGTGGGTTCGTCAAAGAAATTGAATTCCCCAGGCTGATTAAGAAGGCGTAGCAGCGTCAGCCTGCGTGCTTCGCCGCCGGAAATCGATTCTGCGCGTGCATCCAGATCAAGTTCGTACCAGACTTTGCCCAATCCCAGCCGTTCAAGCCATTGTTCGATTTGAGCGCGATCATGAGGCTGTTCGAACAGTACCGCGCGGGGCAGGGGGCCGGGTATGAAATGCGCATCCTGAGGGCAGAGCCGTAAGCGCCCGAACTGTTCACTAGCGTCGAGCGACGCCAGGCACCTGCCTTGCAGGTGAACATCCTTGCGCAACGGGAATATCGTTCCTGCCAGCGCGTGCAGAAGTGTCGATTTACCACCTCCGCTGGGTCCGACCAGCGCGACCCGTTCTCCTTTGTGCAGGACCAAGGGTTCTTCGATTTGCAGTTGCACCGTGTTCCGAGTGCTCAGCTGGCACGGGGTGATGCGCAACTGCGCGTCATGCTCGAGCGACACCGCCTCAGCAGAATGTGTCGGGCCGAACGAGGGGAGCTGGAGCCAGTGTTCGAGTTTGCGTTTGTCGAGCCTGAACTGGTCTAGTAGGCGCCAGGCCTCGGCCAGTTGTGCAACCCCTGCCAGCAAGCCACTCACTAAGGTGAAGAGAGCAACCAGCTCGCCCAAGCTCAGTTGCGGTGTTGCCAGCGCCTGATCATGGATGCCCCACATGAGCAAACCGCCGCTGCCCAGGCCAATGAACAATGTGCGCAAGCCCTGAACCCAGCCCCCGCTGTGAGCTACCCGCACTGCTGAATCGGCATAGTCCGAGAGCGTCTGGTTGACCGGGAGCATCGCGGCATCCTCGGCCTTTTCCAGTTTGACTGTTGCGGCGCTGGCGAAGGTATCCACCCATTGTTCCGCCAGTTCATCCTCGCGCGCGTTCACTGCCTCGATGTGAGGCCGGCGCCAGCGCACCAGGCGATCGTTGACCCACAGGTAAGCCAGGCTCAATGGGATGAGGCCGATCAATACCGAAGTAGCCCCCAGGTATGCAAAGAGCGTTATCAGCACTGCAGCTTCGGCAAGCACCGGCCATGCCGAACCAATCAGAAAGCCTAACCACCGCTCTTGTGCGGTAATGCCCCTATCCAGCACTTTTACCAGTGTTCCGCCATGGAGTTGTCCATAGGCCTCGAAGCGCTTGTCCAGCAATGCGCGGCACCAGCGAATGGAAAGTTGCTTCACGCGTTCCTGGCAAAGCCGCGCCAGGCACCAGGCTTGCAAAGGGGTCATTGAGGCTTGTAATGCTACCAGGCATATGAAGGCTCCGAGCAGAAGCTGGGAAGACGCGGCTGAGGTGGCCAGGTTGTCAATGATGTCGGCCAAGACCAGGGCAGGTACGACGGTCGCGACTTTCAGGATCAGTGTTGCGCTTAGGGCGGCGAGGATGCCTCGAAAGATGTGCATATGCCTCTGCTAGCTCTGTGGTAGGAGGAGTGCTGGGCCTGGTGGTGTGGATGGGTCAAGCCGCAAGAAAGCACCATCCTTCAATAAGTTCGCAGGGCTGTCTGCCGGCGAAGCGTTTGAAAATGTATCTGGCTGCGAAGGGGTTGCCATGGCTGGCGTTGCGACCCTTTATGCGAGGAAGTAATCAGCTTTTTCCCATTGCGTGTAGGCCGTTTCTGAAATAGCTTTCAACCGCCTTTGCGCCATTGCGGTGGTTTTCTGGGCGGCCTAGTCTGGCTCTGTCGTTGCCCAAGCAGCGACCGGGCCTGCAAGCTCGCAGACGATTAGTACCGCTATCCGGATTGCTGCCAGTCGGCAATTCGGTCAATGGTGGCTGCGTACGGGAGATCTTCGGATCTGCCGGTTTTATCGTCTGTCCGGTCTTGCAGACCCGTACGTAGCCGCCACCCATCAAATGCAAGTGATGTCGTGGCGGTCTTTTCGGAATCAGACGAGATTACGCCATGATCAAGATTGTCCCCGCTCCGCCCCGCGATCCCCCTTTTGATGAAGACAATCCGATGCAGGGGCAGATGCCTGCTGTAAGGCTTCGTTGATATGCCGCCTGGTCTGGCCCTTTCGCGGGTGAACCCGCTCCCACAGGATCACCACAGGCTTCGAGAATTGCACCGTGCCTGTGGGAGCGGGTTACCCGCGAAGAGGCCCGGCCAGGCAATAGAGAAATCTGAGGGGATTGAACAATGACAACAGAAGACACCCAGTTCACCGTCGGCAAGACCACGTTCTACCAAGGCGAAAATGGCACCCACCCGTTGTTCCGCATCGAGCCCGGGATCCCGTGCCGGGACGCTCGCGAGCAGTCTTCGGAGTTGATGGGGTATGTGCGCGAACTGACTATCACCGGGTTGATGGATGAAAAGCCGATGATGATCTGGGCTGCCCATTACCTGAGTGCGATGGCCAAGGCGTTGATGGATGATGCTGAGTTGGGGATGAAGCAGTGAGGGGTTGGCTTCAGGTTGCATGAAGGCGCCAGGTGTTCGCCGCAGCAGTTTCAGCGCCTATGAGATCGAGCGCTGATTATGTTGTGGCGAACACCTGGCAATCTCACCACAATTCCAAGCCACCCACCCGGCACCCCCGCCCATCCCAACCGTCGCTCCACCCACCAATCCCCACGAATCCAGTCGGATTTGGTCAAAATTTGTGCTATATTCCGCGCCCGCGATTTCCCTGTACACCAGAACCGGTCACTGACATGCAAGCAGCCAAACCACTCTACGACTATCCCAAGTACTGGGCCGAATGCTTCGGGCCAGCACCTTTCCTGCCAATGAGCAGGGAGGAGATGGATCTGCTCGGCTGGGATTCCTGCGACATCATCATCGTGACCGGGGACGCCTACGTCGACCACGCGTCGTTCGGCATGGCCATCATCGGCCGCCTGCTGGAGGCCCAGGGCTTCCGCGTGGGCATCATCGCCCAGCCGAACTGGCAGTCCAAAGACGACTTCATGAAGCTCGGGGAGCCGAACCTGTTCTTCGGCGTGGCCGCGGGCAACATGGACTCGATGATCAACCGCTACACCGCGGACAAGAAGATCCGTTCTGACGACGCCTATACCCCGGGTGGCCTGGCCGGCAAGCGCCCGGACCGTGCCAGCCTGGTGTACAGCCAGCGCTGCAAGGAAGCCTACAAGCACGTGCCGATCGTGCTGGGTGGCATCGAGGCTTCGCTGCGCCGCATCGCTCACTACGATTACTGGCAGGACAAGGTCCGCCATTCGATCCTGATCGACGCCAGCGCCGATATCCTGCTGTACGGCAACGCCGAGCGGGCCATCGTCGAGGTTGCCCAGCGCATGTCCCAGGGCGAGAAAATCGAGCACATCACCGATGTGCGTGGTACCGCGTTCATTCGCCGTGACACGCCTGCCGACTGGTTCGAGATCGACTCCACCCGCATCGACCGCCCGGGCCGCGTGGACAAGATCATCAACCCGTACGTGAACACCCAGGACACCCAGGCCTGCGCCATCGAGCAGGCCAAGGGCGAGCAGGAAGACCCGAACGAAGCCAAGGTGGTGCAGATTCTCGACAGCCCGCGAATGACCCGCGACAAGTCGGTAATCCGCCTGCCGTCGTTCGAAAAGGTGCGTAATGACCCGGTGCTCTATGCCCACGCCAACCGCGTGCTGCACCTGGAAACCAACCCGGGCAACGCCCGTGCCCTGGTGCAGAAGCATGGCGAAGTGGACGTGTGGTTCAACCCGCCACCCATCCCGATGACCACCGAGGAAATGGACTACGTGTTCGGCATGCCCTACGCGCGTATTCCTCACCCGGCGTATGGCAAGGAGCGCATCCCGGCCTACGAGATGATCCGCTTCTCGGTGAACATCATGCGTGGCTGCTTCGGTGGCTGTACCTTCTGCTCGATCACCGAGCACGAAGGCCGCATCATCCAGAACCGCTCGCACGAGTCGATCCTGCACGAAATCGAAGAGATGCGTGACAAGGTGCCGGGCTTCACTGGCGTGGTCTCCGACCTTGGTGGGCCAACCGCCAACATGTACCGCATCGCCTGCAAGAGCCACGAGATCGAGAAGCACTGCCGCAAGCCGTCGTGCGTGTTCCCGGGCATCTGTGAAAACCTCAACACCGACCACAGTTCGCTGATCGAACTGTACCGCAAGGCCCGTGCCTTGCCGGGTGTGAAGAAGATCCTGATCGCCTCGGGCCTGCGCTACGACCTGGCCGTGGAATCGCCGGAGTACGTCAAGGAGCTGGTCACCCACCACGTTGGCGGCTACCTGAAGATTGCCCCGGAGCACACCGAGCGTGGCCCGCTGGACAAGATGATGAAGCCGGGCATCGGCACCTACGACCGCTTCAAGCGCATGTTCGAGAAGTTCTCGAAAGAGGCCGGCAAGGAGCAGTACCTGATCCCGTACTTCATCGCCGCTCACCCGGGCACCACCGACGAAGACATGATGAACCTGGCGCTGTGGCTGAAGGGCAACGGCTTCCGTGCCGACCAGGTGCAGGCGTTCTACCCGTCGCCGATGGCTTCGGCCACGGCCATGTACCACTCGGGCAAGAACCCGCTGCGCAAGGTGACCTACAAGAGCGAAGGGGTGGAGATCGTCAAGAGCGAAGAGCAGCGTCGCTTGCACAAGGCGTTCTTGCGTTACCACGACCCGAAGGGCTGGCCGATGCTGCGTGAAGCGCTGGAACGCATGGGCCGCGCCGACCTGATCGGGCCGGGCAAGCACCAACTGATCCCGCTGCACCAGCCGCAGACCGATACCTACCAGAGCGCGCGTCGCAAGAACTCGACCCCGGCCGGTAGCCACAAGGTGGGCAAGGACCAGAAGATTCTGACCCAGCACACCGGCCTGCCACCGCGTGCAAGCGATGGCAGCAAGCCATGGGACAAGCGCGAGAAGGCCAAGGCCGAGGCGTTTGCGCGTAACCAGCAGGCGGCCAAGGAGCGCAAGGAAGCGGCCAAAGGCGGCAAGGGCAACAAGAAGCCGCGTCAGCCAGTTATTCCGCGCTGATCTAGGCCCTGCATAGAACCCTGTGGGAGCGGGTTTACCCGCGAATGCGATGGTGGATTTACCGACGTATTCGCGGGTGAACCCGCTCCCACAGGTTAGGTGTCAGGTCCAACAATCGAGATCAATCGGGTTTTTTGTCGACCCACTTCGGCGCCACCGGCGCGACAAAGTTGTCCATCCCATCCAGCAGCTCATCCGGCTGCTGCGCCAGCAGCAACATCGCCCGGTGCTGCGGGCGCACGAAGCCTTCTTCGACGATATGGTCGAGGAAGCCGCCCAGCTTGTCGTAGAAGCCGTTCACATCGAGCAGCCCCAACGGCTTGGCGTGATAGCCCAGCTGCCCCCAGGTCCACACCTCGAACAATTCCTCCAGCGTACCCAGCCCACCCGGCAAGGCGATGAAGGCATCGCTCAGCTCGGCCATGCGGGCCTTGCGCGCATGCATGCCATCAACCACTTCCAGGCGGGTCAGGCTTTTGTGGCCGACTTCAGCGTCCAGCAGGCTCTGTGGAATGATCCCGACCACTTCGCCACTTGCTGCCATGGCCGCGTCGGCCACCACACCCATCAAACCGACCGCGCCGCCGCCATACACCAGGGTCAGGCCGCGACGGGCGATGGCCTGGCCCAGCGCGATGGCCGCTTCACGGTAGGCAGGGTTAGTGCCGATGCTGGCACCACAGAACACACAAACGGAACGTACGGGCATTGCTCATCTCCTGTCACTCAGCTGCACAGGGTACGGCGCATGCCCGTCGCTTCCAAGGCCGCTATCATTCCGGGCGGGAGAATTCACAGATGGCGCCTGTGGCACCGTGGGCATAGGCGGCGAGCAGGCTGTTGAAGAAGCTGGAGATGGGCATTTGGTATTGCTCCTAAATGAGAGGTTGTCCCATCGTCCAATAAAAGGGCATGATGTGCCCTTAGATTGGTTGTATACAATCCATTGAACAATTCTACTGGCTGGCCTCTTGACACCCCCTTGACCCATATCAGCAAGGGGCTGAACGGTTTCAGGCAGTCTCGCAATTGATAAAACCCTGCCAAGGAGATTCATGATGTTTGCGAAAGCTGTAGCGGTATCCCTGCTGACCCTCGCCAGCGCTTCTGTCTTCGCCGCCGAGTGCTCGGTCACCGTCGACTCGACTGACCAGATGTCCTTCAATACCAAGGAAATCACCGTCGACAAGAGCTGCAAGGAATTCACCGTCAAACTGACCCACTCCGGCAACCTGCCGAAGAACGTCATGGGCCACAACCTGGTGATCAGCAAGACTGCCGACATGCAGGGCATTGCCACCGAAGGCATGAGCCAGGGTCTGGACAAGGACTACATCAAGGCTGATAACGCCGCGATCATCGCCCACACCAAAATGATCGGCGCGCCAGAGAAAGAAACCGAAGTGAAGTTTGACGCTACCAAGTTGGAAGCCGGTGGTGACTACAGCTTCTTCTGCACCTTCCCGGGCCACATCTCGATGATGAAGGGCAAGGTCGTCGTCAAGTAATCAAAGCCTGACGCCGAACCCTGTAGGAGCGGGTTTACCCGCGAATGCGTCGGTGGAGCTACCATCGCATTCGCGGCGGTTCGGCGCTCCGATGAACCCGCTCCCACAGGTCTTTCTACAGCCTGATCAAGGGGCGAACGGCAGTTCGCGCTTGTGCTGGGTCTTGCGGTAGGTGGCAACGATGATGTCGAACGCTGCCTGGTCAACCGGCTGCCCATGCAGGAAGGCATCGATCTGCTGGTAGGTCACGCCATGCGACGCTTCGTCCGGCTTGCCTGGCTCCAGGTCTTCCAGATCTGCGGTCGGCACCTTCTCCACCAGTGACTCCGGTGCACCAAAGCTGCGCGCAATCGCCCGTACCTGGTTTTTCACCAGCCCGCTCAGCGGCGCCAGGTCGCAGGCACCATCACCAAACTTGGTAAAGAAGCCCATCACCGCCTCGGCGGCATGGTCGGTACCGATCACCAGGCCCGCGCGGGCGCCGGCGATGGTGTACTGGGCGACCATGCGCGTGCGTGCCTTGACGTTGCCGACCACGAAGTCGACCAGCGTTGGCGAGCCGTTCTTCAACTCCACCACTTCCGCCGCCAGTGCCCGCACCGCCGGGGCGATATCCACGGTGTGCACTTCATCGGCCTTGATCACTTCCAGGCAGGCCTGGGCGTCATGCTCGTCATGCTGCACCTGATACGGCAGGCGCACCGCGATGAAGGTGTAGGCCTTGTCGCCGGTTTCGGCGCGCAACTCGTTGACGGCGCGCTGGGCGAGCAGGGCGGCGGTCAGCGAGTCGACACCGCCGCTGATGCCCAGCACCAGGGTCTTGAGCCGGGCATTGGCCAGGCAGCCCTTGATGAACGCCACGCGCCGGGCGACTTCGGCCTCGAGCGCTGCAGCGTCGGCGAACGGCGGCTGTACCTTCAGCGCCTGGGCAATTTCTTGCTGAACCGCTTGCATGGGTTACTCCTTGCTGGGGACTTTGAATACGTGGCGCATGTAGGCGACGAAGTTTTCGTCGCGGCATTGGGTCTTGGCAGCTTCGTCGGAAATCTTGGCCACTGGCGCGCCATTGCAGTCGGTCATTTTAAGCACGATGCTCATCGGCGCCACACCGGGGATGTCACAGGTGAGGTTGGTGCCAATGCCAAAACTGACGTTGATGCGACCGCGCAGGGCGCGGAAGATTTCCAGCGACCGGGTCAGGTTGAGGCCGTCGGAAAACACCAGGGTCTTGGTCATCGGGTCGATACCCAGTTTCTGGTAGTGGGCAATGGCCTTTTCCGCCCAGGCCACCGGTTCGCCCGAGTCGTGGCGCAGGCCGTCGAACAGCTTGGCGAAGTACAGGTCGAAATCGCTGAGGAAAGCATCCATGGTGATGCAGTCGGTCAGGGCAATGCCAAGCAGGCCCCGGTACTCGCGTACCCAGCAGTCCAGCGCGGCGATCTGGCTGTCGATCAAGCGCGGGCCGAGCTGCTGGTGGGCCATGATCCACTCGTGGGCCATGGTGCCCAGTGGCTTGATATCCAGTTTCCATGCCAGGTCGACGTTGCTGGTGCCGACAAAGCGGCCCGGGAAGTCGTCGCGTAGCACCCGCACCACTTCTTCCTGCACGCGGCTGGAAAAACGCCGACGGGTGCCGAAGTCGGCAACCTGCAACTCGGCCAGCTCGTCGTCGCTGGCATGCGCGCGCAGCCAGTCGAACTTGCGGTACAGCTGGTCGCGCGCTTCGGCCAGGCGCATGCGTGGGTGCAGGTGGCGGTTGCGCACTTCGCTGATGATTGCCAGTAGTGGCACTTCAAAGAGGATCACATGCAGCCACGGGCCTTTCAGGCGCAGGAACAGCTGGTCGTTTTCGATACCGATGCGCACGTAGCGCAGGTTGAAGCGGAACAGCCGTAGAAAGCGCAGGAAGTCGGGCTTGAGGAAGCTGATGCGTTCGAGGAAGGCCGGCTGGCCATCATCGAGGGTGAGGTCGCTGAGCCGTTCAAGCTGGTTGCGGATCTCACCGAGGTAAGGGCGCAGGTCCTCGCCATTGCGGCAGCGGAATTCCCATTCGACGTCGGCGTCCGGGTAGTTGTGCAGCACGCCCTGCATCATGGTGAGTTTGTAGAAGTCGGTGTCGAGCAGGTTGTGCACGATGCGCTCGGCGAATGCGCTCTCGCTCATCAAGGGGGGCTCCGGAAGCGGCGAATGGCGGACATTGTGCCAGCCTTTTGGGGGTTGTTGTGGCTGTGCTGGCCTCTTCGCGGGCTTGCCCGCTCCCACAGTGACCGCCCCGGGCTCATGAACGGTGCAATCCTGTGGGAGCGGGCGAGCCCGCGAAGAGGCCGGAACTGCCAAAACCGCGTGTTTTTCCGTGCGCCAGCTAGCCTTGAAACGGTGCCGCCTGTAGCAGTCGCGCACCAGCGGTGTGCACTTCGGTGACGTCGGCTGTTACAGGGCGGTTGCACGTAAACACTTGTCAGGGTTGCAATGATGGCACTTGGCGGTTGCTCCTTGTCTGTACGTGTGGTGGCGCCTGCCGCGTGGCAGACGGTTGCACGCTCAATAAAGAAAAGGCCGTCGGTCGCCTGCAGGCGCCCTGCACAGTGTGATTTCCAGGAAGACAAAACCTATGGCACGGCCCTTGCTCAGAGCACAGGGCTGAGAAGTTGTAGTGCCAACCAAAAAAAACTCTAGGAGCACCACCTCATGTCGCAGACGTTTTACAAGAAAGGTTTCCTGGCTCTGGCCGTAGCTACGGCACTGGGTGTTTCTTCGTATGTTCAGGCCGACGTCAAGATCGGTGTAGCGGGCCCCATGACCGGGGCAAACGCAGCGTTTGGCGAGCAGTACATGAAAGGTGCGCAGGCAGCGGCCGACAAGATCAACGCCGCTGGTGGCGTCAACGGCGAAAAAATCGTCCTGGTCAAGGGCGATGACGCGTGCGAACCGAAGCAGGCTGTGGCCGTGGCCAACCGCCTGGTCGACCAGGACAAGGTGATCGGCGTGGTCGGCCACTTCTGTTCCTCCAACACCATCCCGGCTTCCGAGGTGTATGATGAAGCTGGCGTGATCGCCATTACCCCGGGCTCCACCAACCCGCAGGTCACCGAGCGCGGCCTGGGCGCCATGTTCCGCATGTGCGGCCGTGACGACCAGCAGGGTATCGTTGCCGGCGACTACATCGTCGACGTGCTCAAGGGCAAGAAAGTCGCCGTGCTGCACGACAAAGACACTTACGGCCAGGGCCTGGCCGATGCAACCAAGGCACAGTTGGAGAAACGCGGCGTCAAGCCGGTGCTGTACGAAGGCCTGACCCGTGGCGAGAAAGACTTCAGCGCCGTGGTCACCAAGATCCGCTCCACCGGCGCCGACGTGGTCTATTTCGGCGGCCTGCACCCGGAAGCCGGCCCGCTGGTACGCCAGCTGCGCGAGCAGGGCCTGAAAGACGTCAAGTTCATGTCCGATGACGGCATCGTTACCGACGAACTGGTGTCCACCGCTGGCGGCGCGCAGTACGTCGATGGCGTGTACATGACCTTCGGTGCCGACCCGCGCCTGCTGCCAGACAGCAAGGCGGTGGTGGAGGAGTTCCGCAAGGCCGGTACCGAACCTGAAGGCTACACCCTGTATGCCTATGCCTCGCTGCAGGCCCTGGCCGCCGCGTTCAACGGCGCCAAGTCGAACAAGGGCGAAGACGCTGCCAAGTGGCTCAAGGCCAACCCGGTGCAGACCGTCATGGGCGAGAAGAAGTGGGACAGCAAGGGCGACCTGACCGTGTCCGACTATGTGGTCTACCAGTGGGACAAGACCGGCAAGTACCACCAGCTGGAAAAACAAAAATAACAACGGCCGCCAGCCCGGGTGCACTTGCTTCCGGGCCAACGCCCCGCGGTACCTGTCTTTATTCGGAGATCTGCACGGCTGCGCTGCTGGGGCCGCTTCATCCGTGGTCTTTCGTGGTCGGCATTCGTGCAGTCTCGCTCAGGTGAGATTGCGTTATGGATGGTATTTTCCTGCAGCAACTGGTCAACGGCCTGACCCTCGGGTCGGTCTATGGCCTGATCGCCATCGGCTACACAATGGTCTATGGCATTATCGGCATGATCAACTTCGCGCACGGCGAGGTGTACATGATCTCCGCGTACCTCGCGGCGATCAGCCTGGCATTGCTGGCTTACTTCGGTGTCGAGTCGTTCCCTCTGCTGATGCTGGGCACTCTGTTGTTCACCATCGTCGTCACCGGCGTTTACGGCTTCACCATCGAGCGCATCGCCTACAAACCCCTGCGCAACTCCACCCGCCTGGCACCGCTGATCAGCGCCATCGGCATTTCGCTGATCCTGCAGAACTACGCGCAGATCAGCCAGGGTGCCCGCCAGCAAGGCGTACCGACCCTGCTTGAAGGCGCCATGCGTGTCGAAGTGGGTACCGGCTTCGTGCAACTGACCTACACCAAGATCTTCATCCTGGTGGCAGCCTTCGTCGGCATGGGCCTGCTTACCTATGTGATCAAGTACACCAAGCTCGGCCGCATGTGCCGTGCTACCCAGCAAGACCGCAAGATGGCCTCGATCCTGGGCATCAACACCGACCGGGTGATCTCCTACGTGTTCGTCATCGGTGCGGTGATGGCCGCGCTGGCTGGCGTGCTGATCACCATGAACTACGGCACCTTCGACTTCTACGCTGGCTTCATCATCGGCATCAAGGCGTTCACCGCCGCGGTGCTGGGTGGTATCGGCTCGCTGCCTGGCGCCATGCTTGGCGGGATCATCCTGGGCATTTCCGAGTCGCTGTTCTCTGGCTTGATCAACTCCGACTACAAGGACGTGTTCAGCTTCTCGCTGCTGGTGATGATCCTTATCTTCCGCCCACAAGGCCTGCTGGGTCGCCCGCTCGTGGCTAAGGTGTGAACATGTCCATTGCCAAAACTGCCGCTGTAAGCGAAACCAACAAGGGTTTCGACCTTAAACGCAGCCTGCTGGAGACCATTGTCGCCGGCCTGCTGGCCCTCATTGTGTTTGGCCCGGTCGTTGGCGTGGTGCTCGACGGCTACACCTTCAACGCCGAGCCGCGCCGGGTAGCCTGGCTGGTCGGTGGGGTGATGCTTGGGCGTTTCCTGCTGAGCCTGTACCTGCAGACCGCTGCCGGGCGGCGCATGCTCGAAGGCTTCGACAGTGGTGGCTCGGGCGTGCATGTGCGTGCGCCGAACTACGTGTCGCGCCTGCGCTACATCATCCCGGCGCTGGTGGTGATTGCCATCGTCTTCCCGATCTTCGCCAACAAGTACCTGCTGACCGTGGTCATCCTCGGCCTGATCTACGTGTTGCTGGGCCTGGGCCTGAACATTGTGGTCGGCCTGGCTGGCCTGCTCGACCTGGGCTACGTGGCGTTCTACGCCATCGGTGCCTATGGCCTGGCGCTGGGTTACCAGTACCTCGGCCTGGGCTTCTGGAGCGTGCTGCCACTGGCGGCCATCGCCGCGGCGCTGGCGGGGTGCATCCTCGGTTTCCCGGTGCTAAGGATGCACGGTGACTACCTGGCGATCGTGACCCTGGGCTTTGGCGAAATCATCCGCCTGGTGTTGAACAACTGGCTGTCGTTCACGGGCGGCCCCAATGGCATGCCGGCGCCGTCGCCCACCTTCTTCGGCCTGGAATTCGGCCGCCGGGCCAAGGATGGCGGGGTGCCAATCCATGAGTTCTTCGGCTTCGAGTACAACGCCAACCTCAAGTTCGTGTTCATCTACGCGGTGCTGTTCATCGTCGTGCTGGCCGTGCTGTACATCAAGCACCGCCTGACCCGCATGCCGGTCGGCCGGGCCTGGGAAGCGCTGCGCGAAGACGAGATCGCCTGCCGTTCGATGGGCCTGAACCACGTACTGGTCAAGCTTTCGGCGTTCACCTTGGGTGCCTCCACTGCCGGCCTGGCCGGGGTGTTCTTTGCCACCTACCAAGGCTTCGTCAACCCGTCGTCGTTCACTTTCTTCGAGTCGGCGCTAATCCTCGCCATCGTCGTGCTGGGCGGCATGGGTTCGACCGTGGGCGTGGTCATTGCGGCATTCGTGCTGACCGTGGCGCCGGAGCTGCTGCGCAGCTTCTCCGAATACCGGGTGCTGCTGTTCGGCGTGCTGATGGTGCTGATGATGATCTGGCGACCGCGTGGGCTGATCCGCATCAGCCGTACCGGTGTGACCCCGCGTAAAGGAGTGGCGCCATGAGCGACGATATCATTCTCTCGGTTGACAACCTGATGATGCAGTTCGGTGGCATCAAGGCGCTCAGCGATGTCAGCCTGAAGGTCCGGCGCAACCAGATCTTCGCCTTGATCGGCCCCAACGGCGCCGGCAAGACCACGGTTTTCAACTGCCTGACCGGCTTCTACAAGGCCAGTGGCGGGCGCATCGAGCTGAACGTGCGCGGCAGCCACACCAACGTCATCCAGCTGCTCGGCGAGCGCTTCCAGGCGGCGGATTTCGTGTCGCCGGCGCGCTTTGCCAACCGCATGTACTACAAGATGTTCGGCGGTACCCACCTGGTCAACCGCGCCGGCCTGGCGCGCACCTTCCAGAACATTCGCCTGTTCAAGGAAATGTCGGTGGTGGAAAACCTGCTGGTGGCCCAGCACATGTGGGTCAACCGCAACCTGCTGGCCGGGGTGCTCAACACCAAGGCCTACCGCAAGGCCGAGAGTGACGCGCTGGACCACGCCTTCTACTGGCTGGAAGTGGTCGACCTGGTCGATTGCGCCAACCGCCTGGCTGGCGAGCTGTCATACGGCCAGCAGCGCCGCCTGGAAATTGCCCGGGCCATGTGCACGCGGCCGAAGATCATCTGCCTGGACGAACCGGCTGCAGGCCTCAACCCTCAGGAAACCGAAGCCCTCAGCCGCATGATCCGCGTGCTGCGCGACGAGCACGACATCACCGTGGTGCTGATCGAGCACGACATGGGCATGGTCATGAGCATTTCCGACCATATCGTGGTGCTGGACCACGGCAACGTGATTGCCGAAGGCGCGCCGCAGGACATCCGCCACAACCCGACGGTGATCGCCGCCTACCTGGGTGCCGACGAAGAGGAACTGGTATGACTGCACCCATTCTCGAGCTGAAGGACCTGGACGTGTTCTACGGGCCGATCCAGGCGCTGAAAAAGGTGTCGATGCACATCAACGAAGGCGAGACGGTCAGCCTGATCGGCGCCAACGGTGCCGGCAAGTCGACCCTGCTGATGTCGATCTTCGGCCAGCCACGGGCGGCCTCCGGGCACATCGTGTACCGCGGCACCGACATCACCCGCAAGTCGTCGCACTACATCGCTTCCAACGGCATCGCCCAGTCGCCGGAAGGGCGCCGGGTGTTCCCCGACATGACCGTCGAGGAAAACCTGATGATGGGTACCATCCCCATTGGCGACAAGCATGCGGATGAAGACATGCAGCGCATGTACGAGCTGTTTCCACGGCTGAAGGAGCGGCGCAACCAGCGGGCCATGACCATGTCTGGTGGCGAGCAGCAGATGCTGGCCATTGCCCGGGCGCTGATGAGCCGGCCGAAGTTGCTGCTGCTGGACGAGCCATCGCTGGGTTTGGCGCCGATCGTGGTCAAGCAGATCTTCTCGACCCTGCGTGAGCTGGCCAAGACCGGGATGACCATCTTCCTGGTGGAGCAGAACGCCAACCATGCGCTGAAACTGTCGGACCGGGCTTATGTGATGGTCAACGGGCAGATCCGCATGACCGGGACCGGGCAGGAGTTGTTGGTCAACGAAGAGGTGCGTAACGCCTATCTGGGCGGGCACTGAGTTCTATTCGGGGCTGCAAAGCAGCCCCATTCCCAATGTGGACAACTTGTCGCGCACCTAGCTCCATACACATCACCATCCCTACATAAGCCCTTGTTTCCACAGGCCAGATCTTTTCCACGGATAATGTGGAACCGCCTGTGGAAAACATGGTGGCATCTCCCTCAAGCCCTTTAGTATCAAGCCCTGCAGCATTGCGATCATTTTTTGATCACATCCCCCTTGTGGATGATTTTCCCAAGCTTTTCAGTGCCCTGCATGCATCCGCCGGCCAATGTAAACCCTGTGGATAACTCTGTGTAAAAACCTTGGACAGACCGCTACAGGCGGCATGTTTGAAAGCCTTGCGCCATCACCGAAAAGATATCCACCGACCACAGAGCGCTGAAAGGGTTCCGCGCGGTGGGCAAGTTGCCCCCAATCCGTGGGGAAAGCCTTGTGGATAACATGCGCATAGCTGGCGCCGGGCCCTCTGCCACAAGGGTTTGCCGCACATGAACAAAAAATGAACAGCCCCCTGCACGGCTTGCTGCCAGCGCCTGGCGCGGGCATGCTGCAAAGCTGCCATGACAACCTACCGTGAGGAACTGAGCATGACGTCCACCGTATTCATCACTGGCGCGACTTCCGGCTTTGGCGAGGCCACTGCCCGCCGCTTCGCCGAAGCCGGCTGGAAGCTGGTACTCACAGGCCGCCGCAAGGAGCGCCTGGACGCCCTGTGCGCCGAACTGTCGGCCAAGACCGAAGTGCATGGCCTGGTACTTGACGTGCGTGATCGCCAGGCCATGGAGCAGGCCATCGCCAACTTGCCGGCCGGCTTCGAAAAGATTCGTGGCCTGGTCAACAACGCTGGCCTGGCGCTGGGTGTGGATGCGGCGCAGAACTGTAGCCTGGACGACTGGGAAACCATGGTCGACACCAACATCAAGGGCCTGATGTACACCACCCGCCTGCTGCTGCCACGGCTGATCGCCCACGGCCGTGGGGCATCGATCCTCAACGTAGGTTCGGTGGCGGGCAACTACCCGTACCCGGGCAGCAACGTGTATGGCGGGACCAAGGCCTTCGTTGGCCAGTTCTCGCTGAGCCTGCGTTGCGACCTGCGCGGCACTGGCGTGCGCGTGAGCAACATCGAGCCGGGCTTGTGCGAGAGCGAGTTCTCGCTGGTGCGTTTCGGCGGTGACCAGGCCAAGTACGACGCCACCTATGCAGGCGCCGAGCCGATCCAGCCGCAGGACATTGCCGAGACCATCTTCTGGATCCTCAACCAGCCGGCGCACATCAACATCAACAGCCTGGAGCTGATGCCGGTTAGCCAGGACTGGGCAGGGTTCTCGATCGACCGTTCGGCCAAGGGCTGATCCGAGGGCCTCTTCGCGGGTGAACCCGCTCCCACAGGTCCTGTACAACATCTGTGGGAGCGGGCTTGCCCCGCGAATGCATCAGCCCAAGCGCTGCAACCCTTCCAGGCAAGTCGCCAAATGGTAAGGTGTAGTAGAAGGCATATCATGTCGGCTGACATTGCCTTCCCCATCCCGGCATTCATACCAGCCCGCCTCACGCAGGAACCGCGCCTCCAGCACCTGCAACTGCTCCGGCAATTTCGCCTCGCCCCCAGCCCGCAACACCAGCGCCCGCAGGTATTCCGCCTGTGCCCAGATCCGTTGCGTGGCATCCTGCACCTGGCCATCCACAGCCAGCATCGCCAGTACCGCACCCTCTTTCACACCGCATTGCTCGGCAAAGCCGAACGCCCGCTCGATAGACGCATGCAGCGGCGTGTCACGCAGCAGTGGCGAGGTGTGCAGCAGGTAGAACCATTCGAACTGGTGCCCCGGCTCGAACCAGTTATCCACAGCACCGCGTGGTTTTTCCAGCATCAGGCCATGGGCCGGTTCGATGAAGTGTGCCTGCAGTGCTTCGCACAGTTGCAGCAGCGACTGCCGGGCATGTTCGTCGTCACGTACCGCCAGTACCTGCAGAAACGCCTCGGCCAGGTGCATCTGCGGGTTCTGCAGCGGGCCGCTGCCCAGGTCGGCCCAGTCTTCACCCAGGCTGGCCTCGTACAGGCCATCGTCGCGGGCGAACTGCTGGTCGATGATGTCCAGCGCGGCATTCAGGGTGGACTCCACCAGGCTTTCACGCACCTTGCCCCAGTAGTGCGCGCAGGCGAAGACGATGAAGGCGTGGGTGTACAGGTCCTTGCGCCGGTCCAGCGGCTTGCCCTGGGCATCGATGCTGTAGAACCAGCCACCGTGCTCGGCGTCGTGGAAGTGCTTTTGCAGCGAGCGGAACAACGCTGCCGCACGCTCGGCTGCGCCCGGTTGCCCGATGCGGCTGCTGAACAGGTACAGCTGACGGGCGCAGGCCATGGCCCGGTAGCGCTGCACCGGCAACGGCTGGTGCTGAGCGTTCAGGGCCTCGTAGGGCAGGGCCATGTCGGCGTTCCAGCCCGGGCCTTGCCACATTGGCACGATGCGTTCGGCGAAGTGCTGGTTGAAGCGGGCCAGTGCGGGCAGGGTGGGGCGGGGGTCGGACATTTCGGCGCTCGTTGCTGTCGGGCAGGGCGCCATGGTAGCAGAACTGGGGTTTTCAGTAGCCTGTGCGGGCCTCTTCGCGGGTGAACCCGCTCCCACAGGGCCCGCACAGGGCCTGAGGGCAGCCCATCAGCCCGGGTTGCCGAGCCCTTGCCAATGCCGCGCCCCGACAAAAATGAAGCGCAGCTGCTGGGTGATCTTTTCCTGCGGCGTCAGCGCCTGTGGATAACCCGCTTCCGGGCTGTCGATAAGCTCGGGCAGGGTGGCGAACACAGTCTTCACCACCAGGTCGGCCATTACCGTCAGCGCGGCGCTGTCCAGGTGCTGCCAGCGCTTCATGCGCGCCAGGTCGGTGGCCAGGTCGTCGCTGATGTCCTGGCGCAGGCGGGCAATGGCCTGGCGCACGGCCTGCGAACCGCCGTACTGCTCGCGGGCCAGGAACAGGAACTGCGCGCGGTGGGCAGCAACAACGTCGAGGAAGATGCGCACTGAGGCATCGGTGATGCCGCCCAGTTCGAATTCGTTGTGGCGCACCAGTCGGATGGTCTGGCGGAAAGTGGTGTCGATCTCGGCCACCAAGGCCAGGCCCAGGGCGTCCATGTCGGGGAAATGCCGGTAGAAGCCAGTGGGCACGATGCCGGCCGTCTTTGCCACTTCGCGCAGGCTGATACTGCCGAAACCACGGCCACTCTCCATGAGCTGGCAGGCGGCATCGAGCAGGGCCTGGCGGGTCTGTAGCTTCTGTTCGGCGCGCGGCAGCATGGTGCGGGCTTCTGTGACGGTAAGGCTGGGCACTCTAGTTAAAAAAACAAAGCCCGGTCAATGGACCGGGCTGGAGGGGAGCAGGCGTTGTGACAGAGGTTGTTCTTTTCGGCCATGGCAATCAGCTCACGTGGCTGATTGCAACCAGGCGATCCGAGCCACCTTCAGCTACGCGGCCAGAGCGTTCGATCAGGCGGTCGGAGCCACCTTCGGCAACCCGGCCAGAGCGTTCGATCAGGCGGTCAGAGCCACCTTCAGCTACGCGGCCAGAGCGTTCGATCAGGCGGTCGGAGCCACCTTCGGCAACCCGGCCAGAGCGTTCGATCAGGCGGTCAGAGCCACCTTCAGCTACGCGGCCAGAGCGTTCAATCAGGCGGTCGGAGCCACCTTCAGCTACGCGGCCAGAGCGTTCGATCAGGCGGTCGGAGCCACCTTCAGCTACGCGGCCAGAGCGTTCGATCAGGCGGTCGGAGCCACCTTCGGCAACACGACCAGCACGTTCGATCAGGCGATCAGCACCACCTTCAGCAACGGTTTTCAGCGGCTGGGCGATTTCGGCAGCGCTGGAGCGCGATTCGGCAGTCAGGTGTTGTTCGGCGGCTGGCAGGGCAAAAGCGTTGGCAGCCAGGATGGACAGGGTCAGGGTCAGCAGGTGGCGTTTCATGATTTCGGTGCTCCTCTCGGGGGCTGGAAAGTGGGTACGAAGCCAATGCTACGCCGGGTAACGCCAGAGAGAAGTTCATACGGGTAATGGTAACAATCGACCGTATTGATAGAGGTTGGAAACGTCTCTAGAAAGCACTTTTCAGGATGTGAGGTGGCTGTTTGCCGGTACGCTTCGCGAGTAACACCCACTGCCTGGCGCGACGAATTGCCGAGCAAGGCGGCATGAAAAACTTCGCTATCATGGCGCCATCGATAAAACCCAGCGGGTTTTCATCAGTCCGAGATATTGAGTGCCATCGCTGCGCCCGTTTTGTGCCATACCGCAAGGAGAATCACGCAATGACGCGTCCCGCCAGAATCCTCGTCTGGACCCTCACCAGCCTGTTGACCCTACTGGCAATCCTGCTGGTGGTGATCGCCACCTTCGACTGGAACCGCGTCAAGCCGTTGCTCAACGAGAAGGTTTCCGAGGCCCTGCACCGGCCGTTCGCAATCAACGGCAACCTGGTGGTGCAGTGGCGCACCGAGCCGGAAGAGGGTGGCTGGCGGGCCTGGGTGCCATGGCCGCATTTCATTGCCGAAGACCTGACCCTGGGCAACCCCGAGTGGCTCAAAGAGCCGAAGATGGTCAACCTGGAGCGCGTGGAGTTTCGCCTGGCGCCGTTGCCGCTGTTGTTCCAGCAGATCAGCATACCGCGCATCGACCTGACCAAGCCCACGGCCAGCCTTACCCGCCTGGCCGATGGCCGGGCCAACTGGATGTTCGACTTCGGGCCGAAGGATGAAAACGCAGGGCCCTCCAAGTGGGAACTGGATATCGGTGCGATCGGTTTTGACCAGGGCAATGTCAGCTTCGACGACCAGACCCTGAAAACCAGCATGAAGGTACAGATCGACCCGCTGGGCAAGCCAATCCCGTTCAGCGACATTGTTGGCAAGGCCAGCGCCGAGAAGGCCGGCGGCGCGCAGGACTACGCCTTTGGCCTCAAGGCCCAGGGCCGCTACAAGGGCCAGCCGGTGTCCGGCACCGGCAAGATCGGCGGCCTGCTGGCCCTGCAAGACGCCAGCCAGCCGTTCCCGCTGCAGGCTGACGTGCGCATTGCCGACACCCACGTGGTGCTCGCCGGCACCCTGATCGACCCGCGCAACCTCGGGGCCCTTGACCTGCGCCTGCGCCTGTCCGGTGCCAGCCTGGGTAACCTCTACCCGCTAACCGGCGTTACCTTGCCCGACACCCCGGCCTATGCCACCGACGGTCGCCTCAGCGCCAACCTGCATGCGGCGCAAGGGGCAACGTTCAATTACCAGGGTTTCAACGGCAAGATCGGCGACAGCGATATCCATGGCGACCTGGCCTTCGTCGCCAGCCAGCCACGGCCCAAGCTTTCGGGCAACCTGGTATCGAACCAGCTGCTGTTCAAGGACCTGGCGCCGCTGATCGGCGCCGACTCCAACGCCGAGCAGAAGGCCCGCGGTGGTGCCAGCAAGCAGCCGGCCGGCAAGGTGTTGCCGGTGGAAGAGTTCCGCACCGAGCGCTGGCGCGCGATGGACGCCGACGTCACCTTTGCCGGCAAGCGTATCGTGCACAGCGCGCAGCTACCGTTCAATGATCTGTCGGCCCACGTGATCCTCGAAGATGGCCTGCTGCGTCTGGAACCCCTGCGTTTTGGTGTGGCCGGCGGCAACCTGGCCTCCAACATCCGCCTGGATGGGCGCAGCGTGCCGCTGCAGGGCCGTGCCCAGCTGACGGCGCGTGGGTTCAAGCTCAAGCAGCTGTTCCCCTCCTTCGCGCCGATGCAGACCAGCTTTGGTGAGTTGAACGGTGATGCCGATATCAGTGGCCGCGGCAACTCGGTGGCGGCCTTGCTGGGCACGGCCAATGGCGACCTGCGCATGTTGATCAACGATGGCGCCATCAGCCGCAGCCTGATGGAGATTGCCGGGTTGAACGTGGGCAACTACGTGGTTGGCAAGCTGTTCGGCGATGAGGACGTGAAGATCAACTGCGCGGCGGCCGATGTGGGGATCAAGGAGGGGTTGGCGACTACCCGGCTGTTCATCTTCGATACCGAGAACGCGATCATCTACATCAACGGCACGGCCAATTTCGCCACTGAGCAGTTGGACCTGAAAATCACCCCGGAATCGAAAGGGCTGCGGCTGTTCTCGCTGCGCTCGCCGCTGTATGTGCGCGGGCCATTCGCCAAGCCGAGTGCGGGTGTGCAGGCGGTACCGTTGGCGTTGCGTGGGGCGGGGATGCTAGCGCTGGGGGTGGTGGCCGGGCCGGCAGCGGGGTTGCTGGCGTTGATTGCGCCCAGCAGCGGGGATGACCCGAACCAGTGCACGCCGTTGTTGCAGCAGATGAAGGCGGGCAAGGCGCCAGCGGCGGTGAAAGGCAAGAAATAGCAAGGGGCTGCTTTGCAGCCCATTCGCGACACAAGGCCGCACAGGTTTTTCACCACCCTTGAGCCCAGTGAAGTACCTGTGGGAGCGGCCTTGCGTCGCGATAGGGGCGCAAAGCGCCCCCAGTATTTACAAGCCTTGCAGCAAGTCGGACATGTCGTCCGCGTGCTCTTCTTCCTGCGCCAGGATGTCTTCAAAAATGCGCCGGGTAGTCGGGTCTTTATCACCAATGTACTGAATGATTTCGCGGTAGCTATCAATCGCAATCCGCTCTGCCACCAGGTCCTCCAGCACCATCTCCTTCAGCGAGCTGCCCGCCACGTACTGGGCATGGGAGTTCTTGCTCAGGTTATCCGGGTTGAAATCCGGCTCGCCGCCCAGCTGCACGATGCGCTCGGCCAACTTGTCGGCATGTTCGGCTTCCTGGTTGGCATGTTCGAGGAACTCATCGGCAGCCACACTGGCCTTGATGCCACTGGCCATGAAGTAGTGGCGCTTGTAGCGCAACACACAAACCAGCTCGGTCGCCAGCGATTCATTCAGCAGGCGCAGGATCTGGTTGCGGTCTGCGTGGTAACCCTCGGTCACCGCGCCTTGCTCGACGTGCTGGCGGGCACGCTCGCGCAGGGTTTGCACATCGGTCAGTCCAGTCGCATTCATGTTCATCTCCGAAAGCTTAAGGGTGGTCATGGCAGGGCCTGAAAGGTTCACGCGCCGTGAGTGGCGTCGCTGTCTTTTTCGCGTTGCTTGCAGGTTTTGAAGCCCTTGGCATCGACGTGGCCAGTGGCATCGAAGCGCACGTAGTAGGGCTGCTGGTGGCCGTCGCGGTTGAGGATGTAGTCGTTACAGGTACCGCCGTGCGGCAGGTCGATCACGTTCGATGGGCTGCCGCCGATGGCAATGACCTTCTGCATGGTCATGCCTTTTTCCACCTGCTTGACCAGTGGTTCTTCGCGGTAAGTGACAGCGTCCACCGGGTTTTCCGGGTGGCTGCTGCAGGCAGCCAGGGTGGCGCCTGCCAGAAGGATTGCCAGGGTCTGCTTGTACATGGTCCCGCTCCTTGCAAAGGGTCTGTGTGGTTTGGAACCGCTGCGCGCGCCGGGAGTTCGATTGCGATGGTCATGATGGCCGCTGTAGTGTTGGCCAGTCGTCCACGGAAAGGGGCTGGGGCAATGCAGCAGGAATTGGCCACGCGGTACCCATTGGTGCTGGTGCCGGGCATGCTCGGGTTTGTCCGGGTAGTGCTCTACCCCTACTGGTTCGGCATCGTGCCGGCCTTGCGCAAAGGCGGGGCGCAGGTCTTTGCGGTGCAGGTTTCGCCGTTGCACTCCAGCGAGGTGCGCGGCGAGCAATTGCTAGAGATCATCGAAGACATCTGCCAGCGCACCGGCGCGGAAAAGGTCAACCTCTTCGGCCATAGCCAGGGCGCCCTGAGCGCGCGCTACGCAGCGGCCAAGCGGCCCGATCGGGTGGCGTCAGTCACGTCGGTGGCAGGGCCCAACCATGGCTCGGAACTGGCCGACCACCTGGAACGTATGGCGCCGGGCTACTCCCCTCAGGGCCGCATCCTCAAGGCGCTGCTACATGGCTTTGCCGTGCTGTTGGTGTGGCTGGAAACCGGCTGGCGCCGCGACCCGCTGCCGGTCGATGTGCATGCCTCGCACCAGTCGCTGACCAGCGCCGGGGTAGCGCTGTTCAACCAGGCTTATCCACAGGGGCTGCCGGACACTTGGGGTGGGGAAGGGGCCTATGAGGTCAATGGCGTGCGCTATTACTCCTGGTCCGGCACCTTGCAGCCTGGCCTGACCGACCAGGGGCGCAACCGTTTCGATGGCAGTAGCCGCTTCTGTCGGCTGTTCGCGCGCAGTTTCGTCAAGGAAAAAGGCCATTGCGACGGCATGGTCGGGCGCTTCAGTTCGCATCTGGGGCAAGTGATCGGCGACGACTACCCGCTCGACCACCTGGATATCGTCAACCAGTCACTGGGCGCCGTGGGCAAAGGCGCCGAGCCGGTGCGGCTGTTTACCGAACATGCCGCCCGGCTCAAGGCTGCGGGGCTCTAGTAGTGGGGCTCTAGCGGCGAATCGGCGTGGTCCAGCGTTCGGCCAGCAGCACGCCGGCCAGGGTCAGCAGGCCGCCAACCAGGTGGTAGCTGGCCAGTTGCTCGTCGAGTACCACGGCGGCGATCAGTGCCGTGACCAGCGGCAGCAGGTTGAAGAACAGCGTGGTGCGGCTTGGCCCCAGGCGGTGCACGGCCTGCATCCACACCAGCGGCGCGATCATCGAGGCCAGTATGCAGGCGTACAGCACCAGGCCGATGTTGTGGCTGTCGAGGCCGGTTTTGTCCGACAGCAGGAACAGCGGCAGCAACACGACGATGGCCACCAGCACCTGCAGGTACAACAGCTGCATCGGTGGCAGGCGCAGCTGCCATTTCTTCAGCAGGAAGCTGTACAGCGCGTAGGCCAGGGTGGCCACCAGCATCAGCAGGTCGCCGCTGTTAAGGCCTTGCTGCAACAGGCTGGCGGGGTGACCGGCGCTGACCACTTCAAGCACGCCGATGAACGACACCAGCGCACCCAGCAAGGCGCCGTAGCTCAGGCGCTGGCCCAGCCAGGCGATGGACAGCGCCAGTGACATCAGCGGCATCAGCGAGAGGATGATGCCCATGTTGGTGGCGCTGGTGATGCTGGCGGCGAAGTAGGCCAGGCTCTGGTACAGCGCCATGCCCAGCACGCCGAGCACGAACACCTTGGCCAGGTGAGGGCGGATGGCCGCCCGGTTGCGCCACACGGCGGGCAGCAGGAACGGGGTGAACAGCAGGGCGGCCAGCAGCCAGCGGTAGAAGCCGATCTCGGCGGGGTGGATGGCACCGGCGGACATCTTGGTAACCACGGTGTTGCCGGCCCAGATCAGGATGGCGGTGAGGGGGAACAGGTAGTTCATGTAGCGGGGTACTCGTTTTGGGCAGATTGGGGCTGCTTTTCAGCCCTTCGCGGGCACGCCCGCTCCCCCAGGGACAGCACAGGCCTGGAGGCTGGCGCAGATCCTGTG